>NZ_JBGLYU010000044.1:0-52500 GCF_047304235.1 Variovorax sp. Varisp36 | reverse complement strand
CACCCCAACCCTCCCCCAGAGGGGGAGGGAGCAAGGCGGGAGCAACAGGGGATGTGCTCATGATTCACGCGCGATTTCCAGGCGCACCTGCGCCGCATGCAGCAGGTCCGCAAAAGGCGCAGGCGGCTCCGCATCCGTGAACAGCCGGTCGATCTGCGACAGCGTGCCCAGCTGGATCATCGCGGGCCGGTTGAACTTGCTCGCATCGGCCGCCAGCCACACCTCGCGTGCCTGGGCAATGATGGTCTGCGCGACCTTCACCTCGCGCAGGTCGAAGTCGCGCAGCGAGCCGTCCGCCTCGATGCTCGACACGCCGATCAGTGCGATGTCGACCTTGAACTGGCGGATGAAATCGATGGTGGCCTCGCCCACGATGGCGCGGTCGCGCGGGCGCACCGAGCCGCCCGCCACGATCACCTCGCACGATGTGTTGCCGCTCAGGATGGTGGCCACGTTCAGGTTGTTGGTGATCACGCGCAGGCCGGTGTGGCGCAGCAGCGCCTTGGCGATGGCCTCGGTGGTGGTACCAATGTTGAGGATCAGCGAGCAGTCATTGGGCACCAGCTCCGCCACGCGGCGGGCGATGCGCGCCTTGCCTTCGGCATGCAGCGTCTCGCGCTGCTGGTAGCCGATGTTTTCCGTGGTCGAGCTGGGCATGCGCACGCCGCCGTGAAAGCGCGTGAGCAACCCCTCGTCGGCCAGCCGCTGCACGTCGCGCCGCACGGTCTGCAGGGTGACGCCGAGCATGTCGGCCAGCTGTTCGACGGTGACGGAACCGCGCGTTCGCACGGTGTCCAGGAGGTTGATCTGGCGCGGGTTGGAATTCACAAGGGCGTCGTGGAAAGCGGGAAGAGTGGGGGCAAGGGTACAGCGCGTGCCACTTTAAAACGAACGAAAACGAAGATGCCTAAGGGAAAACTCGGGGGAAAATCGCGCTAAAAGGAATCCAAATGAAAAAATACGAAAATACAATGGCCGCCGTCAGTGACCAAAGTCACGCTTCAACGGACTCCTTTCTGTGAGCGATTTTTCTTCCAGTTCGCCCGCGCCAGCCACCGATTGCGACGTGCTGATCGTCGGCGGCGGCATCAACGGCTGTGGCATTGCGCGCGACCTCGCTGGCCGCGGCTGGCGCGTGGTGCTGTGCGAAAAGGACGATCTCGCCTCGCACACTTCTTCTTCCTCCACCAAGCTGATCCACGGCGGGCTGCGCTACCTCGAGTACTACGAGTTCTCGCTTGTGCGCAAGGCGCTGCAGGAGCGCGAGGTGCTGCTCAAGAGCGCGCCGCACATCATGTGGCCGCTGCGCTTCGTGATGCCGCATGACCCGTCGATGCGCCCGGCCTGGATGATCCGCATCGGCTTGTTCATGTACGACCATCTCGCCAGGCGCGAGGTGCTGCCGGGTTCGCGCAGCGTCGATCTGCGCAAGCACGCGGCCGGCAAGCCGCTGAAGGACCAGTACAAGCGCGGCTTCATCTACTCCGACGGCTGGGTCGACGACGCGCGCCTCGTGGTGCTCAACGCGCTCGACGCGCAGGCGCGCGGCGCCGAGGTGCTGACCCGCACGCGCTGCGTGAATGCGCAACGCGATGCCGACGGCTGGACCGCGACGCTGCTGGGCGCCGACGGCGGCAAGCGCACGCTGCGCGCCCGCGCGGTGGTCAATGCCGCGGGGCCGTGGGCCGAATCCTTTCTGCGCGGCGTCGCGCAGTCGGCCAGGGGCGAGGCGCTGGCCACCAAGAGCCTGCGGCTCGTGAAGGGCAGCCACATCGTCGTGCCGCGCCTGTTCGAGCACGACCACGCCTACATCTTCCAGAACCCCGACAAGCGGATCATCTTCGCCATTCCCTACCAGGACGAGTTCACGCTGATCGGCACCACCGACATCGAACTCACCGGCGACGACCCGGGCGCCGCACGCATCGCGCAGGAGGAAATCGACTACCTGTGCACCCAGGCCAGCCGCTACTTCGAGAAGCCCATCGTGCCGGCCGACGTGGTGTGGACCTACTCGGGCGTGCGCCCGCTGCTCGACGACGACTCGGGCGACCCTTCGGCCGTCACGCGCGACTACATGCTCGAATCGAACACCACGGCCGCGCCGCTGCTGTCGGTATGGGGCGGCAAGATCACCACCTTCCGCAAGCTGGCCGAAGACGCGGCCGACGAGGTCGGCAAGATGCTCGGGCAGTCGAGCGCGCAACGCCCGGCCTGGACCGACGGCGCCTTCCTCGCGGGCGGCGACCTGTCGGCCTGGATCGGCGCTGCCAGCCGGCCCGATGACGATTTCGAGCGCTTCGTATCGGCCGTGCAGGCCAGGTATCCGTGGCTCTACGGCCAACTGGCACGCCGCTTCGCGCGCGGCTACGGCGCCCGCATTGCGGACCTGCTCGGTGATGCGAAGTCCTTTGCCGACCTGGGCGCCGAAGTGGCGCCGGGCCTGTACGAGCGCGAACTGCGCTTCCTGCAGGACCACGAATGGGCCGTGAGCGCCGAAGACGTGCTCTGGCGGCGGTCCAAGCTGGGGCTGCACTACACGGCCGAAGAGCGCGAGCAGGTCGCGCTCTGGCTGCAGTCCCATCCCAAGAGCAACTAGATCCGTAAAAGAGAGCAGCGCCAATGCAATTGACACTGGAGCGCGTCACCAAGAAGGTGGGAGCGCAGACATGGCTCTACGAGCAGAGCATCGCGCCCCGAAGCGGCGCGGTCACCGTGCTGCTGGGCGCCACGCAGGCCGGCAAGACCAGCCTCATGCGGCTGATGGCCGGACTCGACACGCCGACCGAAGGCAAGGTGCTGGTCGACGGCAAGGACGTGACCGGCATGCCCGTGCGCGAACGCAATGTCGCGATGGTCTACCAGCAGTTCATCAACTATCCGTCGCTCAAGGTGTCGGACAACATCGCCTCGCCGCTGAAGCTGCGCGGCGAGACGAACATCGAGGCACGGGTGAAGGCGCTGGCCGAGAAGCTGCACATCGGCATGTTCCTCGACCGCCTGCCGGCCGAGCTCTCTGGCGGGCAGCAGCAGCGCGTGGCGCTGGCACGCGCGCTTGCCAAGAACGCACCGCTGATGCTGCTCGACGAGCCACTGGTCAACCTCGACTACAAACTGCGCGAAGGCCTGCGCGAAGAGCTCACGCAGCTCTTCGCCACCGGCGACTCGACCGTGATCTACGCCACCACCGAACCGGGCGAGGCCTTGCTGCTCGGCGGCTACACGGCGGTGATGGATGCCGGCGAACTGCTGCAGTACGGCCCGACCGCCGAGGTATTCCATGCGCCGCAATCGCTGCGCGTGGCGCGCGCCTTCAGCGATCCGCCGATGAACCTGCTGCAGGGCACGGCGGCCGCCGGTAAGGTGCAACTCGCGGGTGGCCCCGCACTGGCGCTGGCCTTGCCTGAAGGCGTATCGGGTGCTGTCACGGTCGGCTTGCGCGCGAGCGCATTGAACGTGGGCGCGAGTGAGGGCGACATCGCCTTGCCCGGCAAGGTGGAGCTGGCCGAGATCTCGGGCTCCGACACCTTCGTGCACGTCGAGACCGCGGTGGGCGAACTGGTGGCGCAGCTCACCGGCGTGCATCGTTTCGAGCTGGGCGCGCCGATCACGCTGTACTTCAGCGCGTCGCAGGCCTATGTGTTCGATGCCAGTGAAAAACTGGCGCTGGCGCCGAGGAAATAGGATGACCCCCAGTCTTCGCGCACTTCGTGTCGCTTCGCCAACCCCCTTCCAGGGGGCAACACCAGCGGCCCGGCAAAGCCGGTTCCGCGGTGTTCCGCGACAAGGTCTCGACTGTTTCATGCATTGCGTATCACGCGGAAGCGTGAAGGAGAGCTGACATGGCACGCATCGATCTCGACCTGGCCCACGCATACCGTGCGAACCCCACGCAGGACAGCGACTACGCGCTGCTCCCGCTGAAGATGAGCTTCCGCGACGGCGGCGCCTATGCCTTGCTCGGCCCCTCGGGCTGCGGCAAGACGACCATGCTGAACATCATCTCGGGCCTGCTCGTGCCTTCGCAGGGCACGGTGAGCTTCGACGGCCGCGACATGACGCGGGCCACGCCGCAGGAGCGCAACATCGCGCAGGTGTTCCAGTTCCCGGTGATCTACGACACCATGACCGTGGCCGAGAACCTGGCGTTCCCGCTGCGCAACCGCAAGGTGCCGGCCGACCAGATCAAGAAGCGCGTCGGCGAGATTGCCGAGATGCTCGACATGAGCGGGCAGCTCAACCAGCGCGCGGCCGGTCTGGCGGCTGACGCCAAGCAGAAGATCTCGCTGGGACGCGGGCTGGTGCGCAGCGACGTATCGGCGGTGCTGTTCGACGAGCCGCTCACCGTGATCGACCCGCACCTGAAGTGGCAGCTGCGCCGCAAGCTCAAGCAGATCCACCGCGAGTTGAAGCTCACGCTGATCTACGTGACGCACGACCAGGTCGAGGCGCTCACCTTCGCGGAAGAGGTGGTGGTCATGACGCGCGGCAAGGCCGTGCAGGTGGGCAGCGCCGACGCGCTGTTCGAGCGGCCGGCCCATACCTTCGTCGGGCATTTCATCGGTTCGCCGGGCATGAACTTCCTGTCCGCGCAGAGCGCGAACGGCACCATCGAAGTGGCAGGCACGCCGCTGGCGTCCACGCGGGAATTGCCGCAGGGGCCGCTGAAGATCGGCATCCGCCCCGAGTACCTGCGTCTGTCGAATGCAGGCGCGGCCGGTGCGGTGCCGGCCGTGGTGAAGCAGTTGCAGGACGTGGGCACGCACGTGATGCTGGGCGTGGAAGCCGGCGGTAGCCTGCTGAAGGTGCGGCTGCATTCGGACGACCGGCCGCCCGCAGTGGGAGACACGGTATGGGTGCGGGTGCTAGACACGCACACCTGCTATTACAAGGATGAGGAACTGGTCGCATGAACGCAACCACCAAGCCAATCAATCAGAAAGCCTGGTGGCTCGTGCTGCCAGTGCTGATCTGCGTGGCCTTCTCGGCCATCGTGCCGCTCATGACGGTGGTCAACTACTCGGTGCAGGACATCATCTCGCCCGAGCGCCGCGTGTTCGTGGGCACCGAATGGTTCGCCGCGGTGATGCGCGACGACGAGCTGCACCAGGCGCTGTGGCGCCAGCTGGGCTTCTCGCTGTCGGTGCTGCTGGTCGAGATTCCGCTGGGCATCGGCCTGGCGCTGTCGATGCCGGCCAAGGGCTGGAAGTCGTCGGCCGTGCTGGTGGTGGTGGCGCTGTCGCTGCTCATCCCATGGAACGTGGTCGGCACCATCTGGCAAATCTACGGGCGCGCCGACATCGGCCTGCTGGGCCACGCGCTGCAGACCCTGGGCATCGAATACAACTACACCGGCAGCGCTACCGATGCGTGGCTCACCGTGCTGGTGATGGACGTTTGGCACTGGACGCCGCTGGTGGCGCTGCTGTGCTATGCGGGCCTGCGCTCCATTCCCGACGCCTACTACCAGGCCGCGCGCATCGACGGCGCGAGCAAGTTCGCGGTGTTCCGTTTCATCCAGCTGCCCAAGATGCGCGGTGTGCTGATGATCGCCGTGCTGCTGCGCTTCATGGACAGCTTCATGATCTACACCGAGCCCTTCGTGCTGACGGGCGGCGGGCCGGGCAATGCGACCACCTTCCTGAGCCAGTACCTCACGCAGAAGGCCGTGGGGCAGTTCGACCTGGGGCCGGCGGCAGCGTTCTCGCTGATCTATTTCCTCATCATCCTGCTGTTCTGCTTCGTGCTCTACAACTGGATGCAGCGGGTCGGTACGCAGGAAGCGGAGGTGGAGAAATGAACGAGAAGAGATTTCACAAGCGCAGCATCTTCCTGGTGCTGTACATCCTGTTCGCGCTGTTGCCCATCTACTGGATGGTCAACATGAGCTTCAAGACGAACGAGGAGATTCTGTCGAGCTTCTCGTTCTTCCCGCAGCAGCTCACCTGGGCCAATTACGCGCGCATTTTCACCGACGAATCGTGGTACTCGGGCTACATCAACAGCCTGATCTACGTGGCGATCAACACGGTCATCTCGCTCACCGTGGCGCTGCCGGCGGCCTATGCGTTCTCGCGCTATTCGTTCCTGGGCGACAAGCACGTGTTCTTCTGGCTGCTGACCAACCGCATGACGCCGCCCGCGGTGTTCCTGCTGCCGTTCTTCCAGCTCTACAGCACGGTCGGCCTCATGGACACGCACCTGGGCGTGGCGCTCGCGCACCTGTTGTTCAACGTGCCGCTGGCGGTGTGGATCCTGGAGGGCTTCATGAGCGGCATCCCGCGCGAGATCGACGAGACGGCGTACATCGACGGCTATTCGTTCCCGCGCTTCTTCCTCACCATCTTCCTGCCGCTCATCAAGGCCGGCGTGGGCGTGGCGGCGTTCTTCTGCTTCATGTTCAGCTGGGTCGAGCTGTTGCTGGCGCGCACGCTCACGAGCGTGAACGCCAAGCCCATCGTCGCGACGATGACGCGCACGGTGAGCGCGTCGGGCATGGATTGGGCAACGCTGGCAGCGGCCGGCGTGCTGACCATCGTGCCGGGCGCGATCGTGATCTGGTTCGTGCGCCACTACATCGCGAAGGGTTTCGCGATGGGGCGCGTTTGAATGATGGTTTCTCTCCCTCGCCCGGAAGGGGAAGGAGCAAGAAAAGACAAGGAAATAGAGCATGTTCGACTGGATGGTATGGACCACCCCCGTGGCCGTTTTCTTCAGCTGCATCGCACTCATGCTGGTCGGCATGACGGTGTGGGAATTCAAGTCGCCCACCACGCTGCGGCGCGGCTGGCTGCCGATGGCCACCACGCGTGGCGACCGGCTGTTCATCGGGCTGCTGTCGGCGGCGTATGTGAACCTGGTCTTCATCGGCCTGGCGGGCAAGTTCCAGGAGTGGTTCAGCCTCGAGGCCGAGCCTTCGATCTGGATCAGCTTCGTGCTGTCGATGGGCCTGCTCGCGCTGGTGATGCGCAAGGGCTGAACATTTCCTTTCGTCTTCTCAGACGCGTTCCGGCTCTCCGCCTCCCCGGAGCCGTGATCGAACACAACACCGGGGAAGCAACAACCGAGGAGACAACTTCATGAAGATGCGCTACACGGCATTGGCACTGGCAGCGGCGATGTTCGCCGCGCATGGTGCGGCGACGGCTGGCGAGGCCGAAGCCAAGAAATGGATCGACAGCGAGTTCCAGCCATCGACCTTGTCCAAGGACAAGCAGATGGAGGAAATGAAATGGTTCATCGATGCGGCCAAGAAGCTGCAGGCCAAGGGCGTGAAGGAGGTGTCCGTCGTCTCCGAAACCCTGACCACCCACGAATACGAATCGAAGACACTGGCCAAGGCCTTCGAGGAAATCACCGGCATCAAGGTCAAGCACGACCTGATCCAGGAAGGCGACGTGGTCGAGAAGCTGCAGACCTCGATGCAGTCGGGCAAGTCGATCTATGACGGCTGGATTTCCGACTCCGACCTGATCGGCACGCACTATCGCTACGGCAAGATCATGTCGCTGACCGACTACATGAAGGGCGCCGGCAAGGAGTTCACCAACCCCGGCCTCGACCTGAAGGACTTCATCGGTACCAGCTTCACCACCGCACCCGACGGCCAGCTGTACCAGTTGCCCGACCAGCAGTTCGCCAACCTGTACTGGTTCCGCGCCGACCTGTTCGCGCGCAAGGACCTGCAGGACAAGTTCAAGGCCAAGTACGGCTACGACCTGGGCGTGCCGCTGAACTGGAGCGCCTATGAAGACATCGCCGAGTTCTTCAGCGTCGACGTGAAGACCATCGACGGCAAGCCAATCTACGGCCACATGGACTACGGCAAGAAAGACCCGTCGCTCGGCTGGCGCTTCACCGATGCGTGGCTGTCGATGGCCGGCTCCGCCGACAAGGGAATTCCCAACGGCATGCCGATCGACGAATGGGGCATCCGCGTGGCCGACGACAAGTGCACGCCTACCGGTGCCTCGGTGTCGCGCGGCGGTGCCACCAACTCGCCAGCCGCCGTGTACGCGCTCACCAAGTACATCGACTGGATGAAGAAGTACGCGCCCAAGGAGGCCATGGGCATGACCTTCGGCGAATCCGGTCCAGTGCCGGCCCAGGGCCAGATCGCGCAGCAGATCTTCTGGTACACGGCCTTCACCGCCGACATGACCAAGAAGGGCCTGCCGGTCGTGAACGACGACGGCTCCCCCAAGTGGCGCATGGCCCCCGGCCCGAACGGTCCGTACTGGAAGCAGGGCATGCAGAACGGCTACCAGGACGTGGGCTCGTGGACCTTCTTCAAGGGCCATGACGCCAACAAGACGGCGGCAGCATGGCTCTACGCGCAGTTCATCACCGCCAAGACCACCTCGCTGAAGAAGTCGATCACCGGGCTGACATTCATCCGCGACAGCGACATCCGTGCAGACTACTTCACGCAGAACGCCAACAAGTACGGCGGCCTGATCGAGTTCTACCGCAGCCCGGCACGCGTGGCATGGACGCCGACCGGCACCAACGTACCCGACTATCCGAAGCTCGCGCAGCTCTGGTGGAAGAACGTGGCGGAGGCCGTCACGGGCGAGAAGACCCCGCAGAAGGCAATGGACAACCTGGCCGACGAGATGGACAACGTGATGGCCCGCCTCGAGCGCGCCGGCATGGCCCATTGCGCACCCAAGCTGAACCCCAAGGGTGATCCGGCCAAGTACCTGAGCGACGACCACGCCCCGTGGAAGAAGCTGGCCAACGAAAAGCCGAAGGGCGAGACCATCGACTACAACAAGCTGCTGACCGCCTGGAAGGAAGGCAAGGTGCGCTGAGCCTTGCACACAGCGTCCGCGTTCTGAAAAGATCGCCGTGACAAGGGCCGTGCCGCGAGGTGCGGCCCTTTTTGTTCTTTTCCCGCATTGCGGCCATATGACCGATCCGGCCGTCTGATTGTCGCGACGCATGACCAATGGCAGATGCGTTCGGCACGGGCTTCGCGTACATTCGACGGCCCCCGAAACGCCACCGCCAGTGACCTCCAGCCTTTCCAGCCCCCCACGCACGGACCCAGCAGCCGCCCTTCGAAGCGTCAAGCGCGTCCTGGTCCTGCGCTATTCGCAGTCCGGCCAGCTCGACGAGGTCGCCGAGCAGATCGCCGCCCCGCTGCGCGCCGACCCGTCGATCCAGGTGCACGAAGAAACACTGCGGCCGCAGAAGCCGTATCCCTTTCCCTGGCCCTTCCTGACTTTCTTCGATGCCTTCCCCGAGTCGGCCCACATGAAGCCGCAGCCGCTCGCGCCACTGTCGCTCACGGGCGAGGAAGACTTCGACCTGATCGTGCTGCCCTACCAGGTGTGGTTCCTGGCACCTTCGCAGCCCGTTGCGGCTTTTCTGAAGCACCCGGTGGCGGCGCGGCTGCTCAAGGGCAAACCTGTGGTCACGGTCATCGCGTGCCGCAACATGTGGCTGCTGGCCCATGAGAAGCTCAAGGGCATGCTCGATGACGTGGGCGCGCGCCTGATCGACAACGTGGTGCTCACCGACCCCGGCCCCACGCTCGCCACCTTCTTCACCACGCCGGCCTGGCTGATCTGGGGCCGCAAGCGCGGCTTCTGGGGCATGCCCGATGCCGGGCTCAGCACCAGGCAGATCCGCGGCACCGCCCGCTTCGGGCGTGCCCTGCGCGATGCGTTGCACAGCGGCCAGGAGCGTGGGACGCAGCCTTTGCTGGCCGGCCTGGGCGCCGTGCGGGCCGACGCGAAATTGCTCATCAGCGAGAAGGCCGGCACCCGCAGCTTCTACCTGTGGGGCAAGCTGATCATGGCGGCCGGCAGTCCGGGTGCGTGGCAGCGCAAGCCGCTGCTGCTGTTGTACGTGCTGTTCCTGATCGCGCTGATCGTCACGGTGGTGCCGGTGAGCCTGACGCTGCAGGCGCTCCTGCGGCCCTTGTTCAGAGGGTGGCTGACTAAAATGACGGCTCAATTCGAGTGCCCGTCGGGCTCGGCCACGGATCGCACTGCTCTCTATGACAACTGATGTCTTCCTGACCCGCACCGCCGCCTTTCTGCCGTTTTCCCCCGTCAGCAATGAAGACATCGAAGACGTCCTCGGCCGCATCGGCGGCAAGGCTTCTCGCGCGCGGCGGCTGATTCTTCGCAGCAACGGCATCCAGTCGCGCCACTACGCCATCGACCGCGCCACCGGCGAGCTGGCCATGACCAACGCGCAGCTCACCGCCTCGGCCATCCGCGCGCTCGGCGATATCGGCCCGGTCGACTGCCTCGTCACCGGCACCTCGCTGCCCGACCAGCTCATGCCCAACCACGCGGTGATGGTGCATGGCGAACTCGGCTGGCCCCGGCTCGAAGTGGTGGCCTGCGCGGGCATCTGCCTGGCCGGCGCCACCGCGCTGAAGCATGCGTGGCTCTCGGTGCGCGCGGGCGATGCGCAGCGTGCGGTGGCCACGGGTTCGGAGCTGGCCTCGGCCGTCATGCGCGGCTCGCGCTTCGAGGCCGAGCTGGAGCACAAGCTCGAGGCGCTGGAGGCGCGGCCCGAACTGGCCTTCGAGAAGGACTTCCTGCGCTGGATGCTGTCCGACGGCGCCGGCGCGGTGCTGCTGGAGCGCGAGCCGCGCGGGCCGCTGTCGCTGCGTGTCGATTGGATCGACCTGTCGTCGGCTGCGCATGAGCTGCCGGTGTGCATGTACGCCGGCGCCGAGAAGAATGCCGAAGGCGGCCTCGACGGCTGGGGGCGCAAGACGCCCGCCGAATGGCAGAGCGAGTCGACCTTCGCCGTGAAGCAGGACGTGCGCCTGCTCAACGAGAACATCGTGCGCGCCACGCTGGGCGAGCCGCTGGCGGCCATCATCGAGCGGCGCGGGCTGAAGTCGGCGGACATCGACTGGTTTTTGCCGCACCTGTCGTCGCAGTACTTCGTCGAGCCGGTGAGCCAGTGCCTCGAATCGCTGGGCCTGCCGATTCCGCGCGAGCGCTGGTTCAGCAATCTTGCGAGCAAGGGCAACACGGGTTCGGCGTCGCCTTACATCATGCTCGACGAGCTGTTCCGCTCGGGCCGCATCCAGCGTGGCCAGAAGCTGCTGATGTTCGTGCCGGAGAGCGGCCGCTTCTCCAGCGGCTTCATCTACATGGAGGCTGTGTAGCCATGGATCTCGATGCAGTACCGCAGGAGGGCAATGCGACCCTCGACGGCCATTCCAAGCTGATGTACGCCCGCGACGCGCAGGGCCGCGTCGTCACCACCACTTCGCGCGGCTGGGAGGCGGAGGAGATCGTCACCAGCCATGCGGTCGACGTGCTCGTCGAACAGGCGCAGGCCGCGAAGGAGCGCGTGAAGGCGGGGCAGGCCTCGCCGCTCGAATACTGGATGTACGAGCGCCGCATGGACGTGGCGCTGCTCTCGCAGACCAGCGGCTTCTGGCAATGGCGCGTACGGCGCCACCTGCAGCCGCGCCATTTCGCGGCGCTGTCGCCGGCCCAGCTCGCGCGCTACGGCGAAGCGCTGGGGCTTTCCGTCTCCACCTTGCAGGGCCTGCCGTGAACTTCCAACACCAACAGGCGGCGCATTGCGAAAGCGGCGTCATCTCCAGCCTGATGCGCCACCACGGCGCACCGATGAGCGAGAGCATGGCGCTCGGCCTGTCGTCCGCGATCTCGTTCGCGTACCTGCCGTTCATCAAGCTGTCGGGCCTGCCGCTCATTTCGTACCGCATGCCGCCCAAGGCCATCATCAAGGGCCTGCTGGCGCCGATGGCCGCCCGCTTCCGCTTCGAGACCTTTCGCAGCGCCGAGGCCGGACAGCAGCGGCTCGATGCTTTGCTGGCCGATGGCCAGCTGGTGGGCCTGCAGACCTCGGTCTACTGGCTGCCGTACTTTCCGCCGAACATGCGCTTCCACTTCAATGCGCACAACCTGCTGGTGTACGGGAAGGACGGCGACGACTACCTGATCAGCGACCCGGTGTTCGAGGAGCCCGTGCGCTGCCCGAGCGGCGACCTGGCACGCGCTCGCTTCGCCAAGGGCGTGCTGGCGCCGAAGGGGCTCATGTATTACCCGCAGGCCATCGATCGCAAGACGGTCGATGCGGCCTCCGTGGTCAAGGCCATCCGCAAGACGGTGCGCAACATGCTGGCGCCCATTCCCATCGTCGGCGTGCGCGGCATGCGGACGCTGGCCAAGCGCATGCAGAAGCTGTCGCCGACCGATCCGCGCAGCGTCGACTTCATCGGCCACGTGGTGCGCATGCAGGAAGAAATCGGCACGGGCGGGGCGGGTTTCCGCTTCATCTATGCGGGTTTCCTGCAAGAGGCGGCACAGCTGCTCGACAAGCCGCAACTGCAGCAGATGTCCGAGCGGCTGATCGCCATCGGCGACGGCTGGCGTGCGTTCGCGCTCAAGGCGGCGCGCATGGTGAAGGGGCGAGAGGCGGTCGACCCCGCCGCGCTGGCTGCCAAGCTGCACGAGCAGGCGCTGCAGGAAGAAAACTTCTTTCGCGACCTGAAGGCTGCCGTGGCCTGAGATGGGGCGTTGTTCTTTTCTCCTTGTTGTTCGTTGTTCGGGGCGCGATCACGCCGACACGCCCCCGTCACCCGGCAACTCGAGGCCAGACCCATGCTCGAGTTGAAGACCCTCGGTCACCGGTATCCAAACGCCGACGCCCCCGCGCTGGTGGACGTGTCGCTCACCGTGCCACGGGGCTGCGTGCTGGGCCTGCTGGGCCCCAACGGCGCGGGCAAGACCACGCTGATCTCGCACTTGTCGGGCGCGTTGGCCGTGCAGTCGGGCGAGATCCTCATCGACGGCCAGCCGCTGCAGCAGGTGCGTGCGAAGGCCCCGACGCGCATCGCGGTGGCACCTCAGGAGCAGGCGTTCTATCCGATGCTCACCGTGGCCGAGAACCTGGCGGTGTTCGCCGCTGCGGGAAGGCTGTCGGGCCCGCGCAAGAAGGAGCGCATCGAGGCCTGTACGCAATTCGCGCAGCTGGAGCAGTTCGCGGGCGTGCGCGCCGAGCGGCTCTCGGGCGGCCTCAAGCGCCGGCTCAACCTTGCGATTGCCTTGCTGCCCGAGCCCGAGCTGATGCTGTTCGACGAGCCCACCGTGGGCGTCGATCCGCAATCGCGCGCGTTCATCCTCGACGCGATCCGGAGCCTCGCGCAGCAGGGCGCGGCGGTGATCTACGCCTCGCACTACATGGAGGAGATCGAGGCCATTGCAGATCGCGTCGCCATCCTCGACCGTGGACACGTGCTGCGCGAAGGCTCGCTCGACGGGCTGCTGTCGAAGAGCGCGATGCTGCTCACGCTGGCCGCCGACGGGCTCGACGCCGGCATGCTCTCGCGCTTCGGCACGGTGGAGCAGGGCGGCGCGCACTGGCGCATTCACCTGAACGCAGGGAGCGGCCCGGCGCCGGTGCTGGCTGCTCTGGAAGCCGCGGGCATCGAGGTGCGCCACGCCGAATTCGGCCGCCATGACCTGGAGCAGCTGTTCATGGCGCTCACCCACCGCTCGTTGCGCGACTGAAGAACCCCATGCTCCTCGCGCTCATCAAGAAAGAACTGCTCGCCCTCGTGCGCGACATGCACGGCCTTGCCGCGCTGTTCCTGATGCCGATGGTCTTCATCGTGCTGATGTCGCTCACGCTGAAGGATATCTACCGCCCGCCGCTGGCCGAGCTGAACTACGCCATCGACATGCGCGACATGGCCACGCCCGCGCAGTGGCTCAAGCAGCTCTGGCAGCGCAACCATGGCGCGCCGCAGCCGCTTGGCAATGACTGGCAGGCGCGGCTGCGCAACGGCTCGCTCAAGTACGTGATCGTGATGGAGCCGGGCCTGTCGCAAGAGCTGGAGTCGGCCGCGCTGTCGACCAGGGCGTACATCCATCTGTTGACCGAACCCGGCATCGACGCCAACCTGTTCAACGCGCTGCGCGCCGAACTCATCGGTGCCTCGGGCGAGCTCAAGGCGCGCCTTGCGCTGGCGGTGCCCGGCACGGCCAGCCCCGCGCCCGAGGCGTCCATCGAGGCGATGGTGCGCGCCGAGCGCTTCTCCACCGCCGGCCCGCGGCCGACCTCGGTGCAGCAGAACGTGCCGGCTTGGCTGGTGTTCGGCATGTTCTTCGTGGTGGCCTCGCTGTCCAGCCTGTTCGTGCAGGAGCGCAGCTCGGGCGCGCTCGGACGGCTGCAGGGCCTGGGCGTGTCGCGCAGCATGCTGCTGATGTCGAAGGCGCTGCCGTACCTGGGCGTGAACGCGCTGCAGGCCGTGCTGATGCTCGCGGCCGGCATCTGGTTCATGCCGCTGATCGGCGGCGACGCGCTGTCGCTCGCGGGCATCCATTGGGGCGCGCTGCTGTTGTCGCTCGCGGCCGTGAGCCTCGCGGCGGTGAGCCTGTCGCTCGCGCTGGCCTGCCTGGTGCGCAGCCACGCGCAGGCGGCCACCATCGGGCCGATGGTCAATGTGCTGATGGCGGCGGCGGGCGGCATCATGGTGCCCAAGTTCGTCATGCCGGGCTTCATGCAGCGGCTGGTCGAGATTTCCCCGATGAACTGGGGGCTCGAAGCGCTGCTGACCGTGCTGCTGCGTGGCGGCGGCGTGGCCGATGCGCTGCCGCAGATCGGCCGGCTGGCCGTGTTCGCGGCGCTGATGTTTCTTCTGGCTGTTTTTCTGTTTCGCAGGCGCGCATCGTGAGCACCACCGTCACCCCTGAATTCATTGCCAGCCTCAAGGCCATGGTGCTCGAAGCCGTCGAGAAGGACGCGCCCCCGGGCGGCCTCGGCGACGACGAGCCATTGTTCGGCCCCGAGGCCCGGCTCGACCTCGACTCGCTCGACGCGCTCCAGGTGTCGATGACGATCCAGCAGCGCTTCGGCGTGCGCATGCCCGACAGCAAGGAAACACGCCGGGCGATGACTTCCATCGCTCATCTGGCGGAACACCTCGCGCTGGCGGGCAAGGCATGAGCGATGTCTACCTGGGCGGCACGGGCCTGGCCTGTGTGCTCGGCGACGACGTTCCATCCGTGCTGGCGTCGCTGCAGCGCGGCGGCGTGCTGCCGACACCGGTGGCCGTGGCAGAGGGAATCCACTGGCCGGTGTACGCGCTGGCGCCGAGCGAAGGCGACTGGACGCAGCGCCTGTGCCGCACCGTGTGCAACGTGGCTGCGCAGACCGGCGACTGGGGCGCGCGCACGGTACCGCTGTTCGTGGCCTCGTCGTCGCTCGACATCGGCTTCATGGAGCACGAGAAGCAGGACCTGCGGCTCGGCGGCGACCTGCAGGACTTTGCCGGCGTCGTGGCCCGCGCGCTGGATTGGCAGGGGCCGGTGTTCACCGTTTCGACCGCCTGCACGTCGGCGCTGAACGCGGTGCTGGCGGCCGCCGAGCTGATTCGCAGCGAAGACGCCGACCAGGCACTGGTGATCGGCATCGAACTCGACAACCGCTTCACGGTCGCCGGCTTCGGCGCGATGCAGTTGCTGGCGCCCGACCGCGCGCAGCCCTTCGGCGCACAGCGCAAGGGGCTGGTGCTCGGCGAAGCGGTCGCCGCACTGCGACTGACATCGCGTCCTGCGCGCTGGCAGGTCGCGGGCGGTGCCAACGTGGTCGACGGGCGCAACCCATCGGGCACCGAAGCCACGGCCGTGCATGCGATGTGCCGCGGCGCGCTGGCGCAGAGCGGCCTGCAGCCCGGCGACATCGACCTGATCAAGGTGCAGGCGGCGGGCAGTCCCGTCAACGACGCCATCGAGGTGGAAGCGCTGAAGCAGGTGTTCGATCCGCTGCCGCCGCTGGTGTCGCTCAAGTCGGCGATCGGCCACACGCTGGGCGCGGCGGGGGCGGCGGAACTGGCCTTGCTGGTCGGCTGCATCGAGGGTGGCGTCTGGCCGTCGGTGGACTATCCGCTCGATGCATCGCTCGGCATTGCGCTGAGCAAGGAGGCGCCGCAGAAGCTGCGCAACATCCTGCTCAACGTGGTGGGCTTCGGCGGTGGACATACTTCGCTCGTGTTGAAGGACGCAGGCCCATGAGCACCTGGCACACCACCGCCCATTTCATCGCGCATCCGCCGCCGGTCGACTGGCGCGATGACCTCGCCCGCCGCATCGGCCGCCGGCCGCGCCGTGTCGGCCTGTGGACCGAGCTGGCGATGTACGGCGCACGCTGCTGCCTCGACGCGGCGGGCGAGGCCGCATTGCCGGCCGGCGCGCGCATCCGTGTCGCCAGCCAACGCGGCGCATGGGGCGCCACGCATGCCGGCCTGACCCAGCTCGATGCAGGCCTGCCGATGCCCTTCACCTTCATGCAGAGCCAGCCCGCGCTGATGCTGGCCGAAGTCGGCCGCTGTCTCGAATGGTGGGGCGACGCCAGTTTTGCGCTGTGCCGCGATGCGGCGCGCACGCTGCAGCTGGCGAAGCTGGGCGCGGCGCGCGACGGCCTGTTGTTCGGCATCGTGGAAGAAGAGCGCCATGGCGAGCCGCCGCGCACCGAATGGTGGCGCCTGGTGCCCGCCTGACGAGGCCGGTCAGCCCGCGATGGAACGCTGCAGGTTGAGGCGGGCCTGCGCTTCGAGCTGCGCGTGCATCCGCGGTGTCGCATAGATGGCCTGGCGGTCGAGAAAGCGCTGAAGAATCGCTCGGCGCCGCGGCAGCCGCACCTCGTCCGGAACGAAGGCGTATTCGGCATGCACCTGCCGCTCGTATTCGTCGAAACGCCCACGTTCCGCGCCGAGGATCGACAGGTCGATGTCGATCAGCAGCTCGGCATCGCGGCCTTCGGGTACGGCGTCGTGGCGCGTGGCCATCACGAGCGCATGGACGCGCTCGGCGGCTGCTCTGTCCGCACCGGCTTCGAGCAGGGCCTCGCGCGCCCAATCGGCGCTGCGTGCCTCGTTGTCGTGGGCGTGTACGTCGTAGATGGCGTCGTGGAACCACAGCGCGAGCGCCACTTCACCGGCGCGTTCGGCCAACGTCTTCTCGCGCTCGAACCACGCGAGGCATTCGCCCAGGTGCTGCACCGTGTGGTAGTGGCGCTGCGGTTCGCCGTAGCGGCGCTGCAGCTCTTCGCACAGCACCTCACCCGGCGAGTCGATGCCCAGCGCATGCCAGGCCTCGTTCCAGTTCGCGCGCAGCGCCTCGGGTGTCATGGTGCTATTGCTCCATCGCCGCCTTGACCTCTTGCCCAAGGTCGAGCACGGACATGGCGTAGTAGCTGCTCCAGTTGTAGCGCGTGATCACGTAGAAGTTGCGCGTGCCGGCCACGTAGGTTGGTGGCGCATCGGCGCCGTTCTGCAGCTCGATCAATGCGAGCAGGCCCTTGTGGTTGATGCCGTCGCCTTCGGGCACCGCGCCGGCGGCCACGAAGCTGTCGGTGCTGAAGGTCGGCAGGATGTCGGGCGCCAGCAGCAGCGCCTTCTGCAGCCGCGCTTCCTCGAAATGCATCGGATAGATCGCCGGCATGCCGGCCTTCCAGCCGAAGGCCTTGAAGTAGTTGGCGACCGAGCCGATCACGTCGGCCGGGTTGTTCACGAGATCGATGCGGCTGTCGCCGTCGAAGTCGACCGCGTACTTGGCGATGCTGCTGGGCATGAACTGCGGCATGCCCATCGCGCCGGCATAGCTGCCGACGGGCGTGAGCGGATCGTCGGCGGTGCGGCTCTCGGTGCTCAGGAAGCTTTCGAGCTCTCCGCGGAAGAAGGCCTGGCGCTCGGCCGCGCGTGGATGGCCTTCGGGAAAGTCGAACGAGAGCGTGGCCAGTGCATCGATCACGCGAAAGTTGCCCATGTTGCGGCCGTAGATGGTCTCCACGCCGACGATGCCGACAATGATTTCCGGCGGCACGCCGTACACCTGCTCGGCGCGCGCGAGCGTGTCGGCATTGGCGCGCCAGAAGCGCACGCCGGCCGCGATGCGCACCGGGTCGATGAAGCGGCTGCGGTAGGTCTGCCAGTTCTTCACCGTGCCGACCGGGCCCGGCAGCATGAGCCGCGGCACGTTGGGCAGGAAGCGCGCGCTGCCGATGGTGGCGCGCACCCAGTCGCGATCGAGGCCGCGGCGCTCGGCCACTTCGTCGGCGAACTTCATCGCGTCGTCGCGCGTGGCGTAGGGCGTGCTGCCGCGCACCGGGCTGGCCGCTGCGCTGCGGCCGTTGGAAGACTTCTGGGCTACAGCCCCCGTGGACCATGCGCAGCAGGCGGCAAGGAGGGCGGCTGCCGCGGCGGCGCGCGAAGGCGTGGAGAGGAAAAATCGCATGGGCCGATTGTGCCGTCCGCCCACATGGCCCCTCTTCAGGGACACATGTGGTTTCAGCCGCGTGGGTTGTGGGTCGGCCAGGCGATGCGCCGGAACTCGGCGCGCAGGGTGGAGAGCGAGTCGGGCGTGGCCGGCGCGTAACGCTGTGCCTCGAGCTTGAGCAGCCAGTCGCGCACGGCCTGCGCGGCGGGGCCGAAGCGTGCGTCGGCCGCCTGTGCCATCTGGCGCGGCGGGGCGCTGTCGGGCAGCTGCAGGCCGGCCTTGGCGAGCCGCGCGCGCGCCCGGCCTAGCAGGCGCAGCCATGGGTCGTGCCGGCTGCGCTCCCACAGCGTCCAGCCGGCGCCAGCCAGGCTCGCGCCCACCAGCAGGTAGAGCAGCACGTAGGCCAGGTCTTCGAGGCTCGGCGCCTTGAAGCCGATGTTCTTCAGCAGGTTGAGCTGGCGGCTCTGGGTGTAGTTGAGCACCCACTGGTTCCAGCCGTTGTTGACGGCTTCCCATGCGGCGCGGATGTTCTGCACGAGGGTGGGGCTCATCGAGCCGAAGGCGCCCGCGATCAGGCCCGGCTGCGACTGGAGCCGCTGTGTCTGGCCGATGCGCCCCGGAGACACCGAGCCCGTGGGATCCACGCGGGTCCAGCCGGTGCCTTCCTGCCAGATCTCGGCCCAGGCATGGGCATCGCTCTGGCGCACGATCCAGTAGTTGTCTACGCCGTTGAGTTCCCCGCCCTGGTAGCCCGTCACGATGCGCGCCGGGATGTTCAGGTTGCGCATCAGCACCACGAAGGCCGAGGCGATGTGCTCGCAGAAGCCCTCCTTGCGGTCGAACCAGAACTCGTCGGCCGTGTCGTTGCCATAGACGCCCGGCTCCAGCGTGTAGCTGTAGCCGCCGGTGCGCAGGCGCCGCAGGGCGGCCTGCACGAAGGCCTGCGCGTTGGCGTTGGCCAGCGCGGGGTCGGCGCGCATCTCGGCGGCGAGGGCGGCGGTGCGCGGGTTGGTGCCGGGCGGCAGCGCCAGGTAGGCCTGGAGCTGGCCGCCCGTGCGCTTCAATGGGCCGCTCTGGAACTGCGTGTAGCTTTCGGCGCGGTAGCGCACCAGGTCGGTGACGGGGCGGTTCGCGATCCATTGCAGGTCGGGCGTGCCGGTGACTTCGAAGCCGGGTGCCTCGGGGGGGCGCTGCGCCGCGTCGAGGGCCAGCAGCCAGGGGCGGTTGCTGGCTTCGAGCGTGACCTCGTAGCGCACGGGTTCGCCGCTCACGCGCAGGTTGGGGGCCCATTGCGCGCCGCGCGCCCATGACGGCAGCGCGGTCCATTCACGGCCGTCGAACTGCGCCAGCACCGGTCCGCGGAAATAGAGCTGGCTTTGCGGCGGCGCCCGGCCACCGTCGAACTTGATGCGCGCGGCGATGCGGTCGTCGAGCGCCAGTTCGGCGATGGTGCCGACGCGCATGGTGTTCGACAGGCCGCTGCGCCCCAGCATGGCGTCGCTGGGTGTGCCCCACAGCGGCGCGAGGCGTGGGAACAGCAGGAACAGCGCGAGCATGATCGGCGCGCCCGCCAGCGCCATCCAGCCCGCCATGCGTGCGGCCTGCATCAGCGGCGGCCGACCCACCGGCATGTGCGCGTTGACCAGCGCGGTCAAAAGGCCCAGCAGCGCCAGCAGCATGGTGAACGCGGTCAGCAGCGACTGCGAATAGAAAAAGTTCGTGAGCATCGCGAAGAAGCCCAGGAAGAAGACCACGAACGCATCGCGCCGCGCGCGCAGTTCCAGCGTCTTGAGTGCGAGCAGGCTGACGATCAGCGTCACGCCCGCGTCGCGGCCCAGCAGCGTGCGGTGCGTGGCGTAGGTGGCGCCGAGGATCAGCGCCAGCAGGGCGATGCGCCACCACTTGCTGGGCAGGGAGCGCCCCTGTACGGACAATGTGGCGCGCCAGAGCAGCACCATGGCCGTGATGGCCGTGCACCACCAGGGCAGGTTCTCGATCTGCGGCAGCAGGATCAGGCCGATCACGCAGAGCAGGAAAAGGGTATCCCGCGCGTCCCGGGGGAGTGCGGCGAGTTCCCGTATGACTCGGTTCATGCGGCGGTTCCGTTCAACACAGCGCCAAGGCCTCGAGGCAGGCGCGCCGGTGGGCTTCGCCTTGCGACGGCTTCACGACCCGGCCCTCTACCCGGATGCCGTAGTCCACGCCCAGCCGGTCGGCCATCAGCACCCACGCGCACAGGCGCGAGAGGCGGGCTTCGGCATCGGCAAGGCCGGTGCTCCGCGCGTCGAGCCAGAGTTCTTCGCGCTGGGTCTGCTGCGTGTCGCGGCTCACCAGCTCTTCCGATCCGGCTGCCTGTGCGCGCGCTGCCTTCTTCCAGACCACGAGCTTCAGCGGATCGCCGCGGCGGTAAGCGCGCACGCCGTCGTACTCGCCGGCGTTGTGCGCCCGCAGCGAGGCGGACATCGCCGCCGGCCCCGACAGCGGCTCGCCCGGCGGCAGCGGCGGCGGATGCGCCTCGGGCGTGGGGTAGACCAGCATCTGCGCGGCCGGCCGCCAGACTGTCCACACGCGGAACGTGCCGAGCGGGAATCGCGTCTCGGCCGTGAGCGGCGGCACCGGGTGCAGGCCGCGCCGCTCGGGCTGGAAGGCGATCTCGACGGTGGACGTTCCCTCGGCCGGCACGTCGGTCCAGGCCCATTGCCCGCTGCCGCGCACGGCCATGCCGATGCCGTAGCGCACGCGGCGCCGGGTGTTGTGCAGCACCACCCGGAAGACGGCGGCGGCGCCCGCGTAGTGGGCATCGGGCGGCACCAGGTGCATCGCCAGCCCGCGCAGCGTGCCGTGGCACACGTGCATGCCCACGGCCACGCTGCCGGCCAGCAGGAAGGTCAGCAGGTAGCCGAGGTTGAGCTGGTAGTTGATCGAGGCGACCAGCAGCACCAGCAGCGTCGCGCCCAGCGTCCATCCGGCGCGCGTGGGCACGATGTAGACATTGCGCTGCGTGAGCTCCAGCGTGTCCGACGGCGGACGGCGCGACAGGAACCAGCCATCGATGCGCGAGCGCAAAGAGGCGATCATCGGTGGTGGTCCCTGGGGCCGAAAAGCGCGAAACACCGCGGAACCGGCTTCGCCGGGCCGCCGGTGTTGCCCCCTGCAAGGGGGAAGGAGAAACGACACGAAGTGCGCAAAGCCTGGGGGTGTTTCATGACTACGGCAGTGGCACGGCGGCGATCATGGCGCGCACCTGCTCCACGGCACCGCGCCCTGCGTCGCCCACGGGCGTGAGGCGGTGCGCGATCGTTTGCGGCAGCACGGCCTGCACGTCGTCGGGTGCGACGTAGCTCCGGTTGGCCAGCAGCGCCTGCGCCTTGGCCGCACGCAGCACCGCGATGCCGGCGCGCGGCGACAGGCCCTGCAGGAACCAGCGGCCCGAGCGCGTGGCCGCGATCAGGTCCTGCAGGTAGTTGAGCAGCGGCTCGGCCGCATGCACCTGCTGCACGCGCTGCTGCAGGGCCGTGAGTTCGCCGGCGGTCAGCATGGCGGGCAGGGAGGCCAGCATTTCGCGGCGGTCGCCGCCCGCGAGCAGCAGCCGCTCGGCGGCGCGGTCGGGGTAGCCGAGCGAGATGCGCATCAGGAAGCGGTCGAGCTGCGACTCGGGCAGCGCGAAGGTGCCGAGCTGGTCCTGCGGGTTCTGGGTGGCGATCACGAAGAAGGGCGTGGGCAGCGGGCGGGTTTCGCCTTCGACGGTGACCTGCTTTTCCTCCATCGCCTCGAGCAGCGCGCTCTGGGTCTTGGGGCTGGCACGGTTGATCTCGTCGGCCAGCAGCACCTGCGCAAAGATCGGCCCGGGGTGGAACACGAAGGCCTGCTGGCCCCGGTCGTAGATCGCCACGCCCGACAGGTCGCCAGGCATCAGGTCGGCCGTGAACTGCACCCGCGAGAACTGCATCCCGAAGGTATGCGACAGCGCGTGGGCGAGGGTGGTCTTGCCCACCCCCGGCACATCCTCGATCAGCAGGTGCCCACCTGCCAGCAGGCAGGCCACGCAGTCGCGCACCTGGGCCTCTTTGCCCACGATCACCGTGTTAAGCTGACTCAGCAAAGTGGCTAGCTTCGCAGCAACGTCCATATTTGTATCCATATGCAAACGATACCGTAAGACCTGCCGGCCCCATGCCGAATGAGGTCTAGGCGTGGCGACAGAGACACATGGGCAAGACAGGCTACTTCACACACCGCGACTTCTGGAAGCACGACATGGGCGAGGGGCACCCCGAGTGCCCGGGTCGGCTGGATGCCATCGAAGACCGCCTGCTGCTCACCGGCGTGGGCGATGCGCTGGAGCACTGCGAGGTGCCGCTGGCCACCCTGGAACAGATCACCCGGGCGCACAGCACCGCGCACGTCGAGTACCTCGAGGCGCTGAACCAGCGCCTGGTGGCCGACGAACCCGCCGGCGGCCCCGACCACGCGCAGGTCGACCCCGACACGGTGCTCAACCGCTTCACCCTGCTGGCCGCGCGCCGCGCCGCCGGCGCTGCGATCGCTGCGACCGACGCGGTGATTGCCGGCGACCTGGAAAACGCCTTCTGCTCGGTGCGCCCGCCCGGCCACCATGCATGCCGGGAGCAGGCAATGGGCTTCTGCTTCTTCAACAACGTCGCCATCGCGGCGCGCCACGCCATCGAGGTGCACGGCATCGAGCGCGTAGCCATCGTCGATTTCGACGTGCACCACGGCAACGGCACCGAGAACATCCTCTCGAACGATCCGCGCGTGCTGATGGTCGGGTTCTTCCAGCATCCGTTCTACCCGTACAGCGGCACCGAGCATCCGGCGCCGAACATGCTGAACCTGCCGATCCCGGCCTACACAAGGGGCATGGACGTGCGGGAGATGATCGAAGCGGCCTGGATGCCGCGGCTGGAGGAGTTCAAGCCGCAGATGGTCTTCATCAGCGCCGGCTTCGACGCCCATCGCGAGGACGACCTGGGCCAGCTGGGCCTCAACGAAAACGACTTTGCGTGGATCACGGGCCGCATACACGATGTTGCGAGGCGCCATGCGAAGGGCCGTATCGTCTCGATGCTCGAAGGCGGCTACAACCTCGATGCGCTCGCGCGCAGCGTGGAAGCCCACATCCGCGTTCTCGCGGATCTCTAACGCAGCCGGCGCGGACGGCGCTCCGCTACCTTTCAATAGATGAATTTCAACGATTTCACTCAACGTCTGAGCCAGGTCGATGCGCGCGGCCTCGGCATCGAGCTTGTCGCGCTGGTGGTCTGCGTGGCGCTGGCCTGGGCCGTTTGCAAGTGGTTCGGCCGCGACCAGCCCAAGGATTCGATCTGGTTCGGCGAGAGCACCTTCGACGGGTTGCTGTTCCCGTTGCTGGCGCTGGTGTTCACCGATCTCGCCCGGCGCGTGGTGCTCGATTTCCAGACCGTGCTGGTGCTGCGCATCGCGGTGCCGGTGTTCCTGTCGCTGGTGGTTATCAGGCTGTTCGCGCGGGTGCTGCGGGCGGTGTTTCCCGCGTCCAACCTCGTGCGGCTGATCGAGCGCACGATCTCCTGGCTGGCGTGGATCGCGGCGGTGCTCTGGATCGTCGGGCTGCTGCCGCCGGTGCTGGCCGAGCTCGATGACATCACGCTGGCCTTCGGCAAGACGCGTGTGAGCCTGCAGACCATCTTCCAGGGCGTGCTGTCGGCGGGGCTGGTACTGGTGATCTCGCTGTGGATCGCGAGCACTATCGAGAAGCGCATCCTGCGCGAGGCCGTGACCGACCTGTCGATGCGCAAGGTGGCGTCGAATGCGGTGCGTGCCTTCCTGCTGCTGGTCGGCCTGCTGTTCGCACTGTCGGCGGTGGGGGTGGACCTGACGGCGCTGTCCGTGCTCGGCGGCGCGCTCGGCGTGGGCCTAGGTTTCGGCCTGCAGAAGCTGGCGGCCAACTACGTGAGCGGGTTCGTGATCCTGCTCGAGCGCTCGATCCGCATCGGCGACAACGTGAAGGTCGATACCTTCGAGGGCCGCATCACCGACATCAAGACCCGCTATACCCTGATCCGCGCGGGCAATGGGCGCGAGGCCATCGTGCCGAACGAATCGCTGATCACCAGCCGGGTGGAAAACCTGTCGCTGGCCGACCGCAAGTTCAACATCACGACCACCATCGTGGTCGGCTACGAGAGCGACGTGGCGCAGGTGCAGTCCATCTTGTGCGAGGCCGCCAAGGCCCAGCCGCGCGTGATGTCCGACCCGGAGCCGGTGGCTTTCCTCATGAACTTCGCGCCCGACGGCCTGGAGTTCACGCTGAACTTCTGGGTCGCCGACCCCGATAAGGGCAAGGACAACCTGCGCTCGGCCATCAACATCGCAATCCTCGACGGGCTGCGCGGTGCGCGCATCGACATTCCCTATCCGCAGCGCGTGCTGCGTGTGGAGTCTTTACCGCCAGGAGTCGTCCAGGCGCCCGACGCTGTTTTATAATCGCGGAAAAGCACGATCGTTCTTTTTTCTTGGTCCCCGTGCCGACGAGAAGAATGGAGAGGCGACAAAGGTCGCGTCCTAGAATGACCGGTTGCCCTCGAAGCCCCCTTTTGCAATCCAATGGAGTCAAGTCAATGAAGGTTCTCGTACCTGTCAAACGGGTCGTCGATTACAACGTCAAGGTGCGCGTGAAGAGCGACGGCACCGGGGTGGACATTGCCAACGTCAAGATGAGCATGAACCCCTTCGACGAGATCGCGGTGGAAGAAGCGGTTCGCCTGAAGGAAAAGGGCGTGGTCACCGAGGTCATCGCCGTCTCCTGCGGTGACGCCAAGTGCCAGGAAACCCTGCGCACCGCCATGGCCATCGGCGCCGACCGCGGCATCCTGGTCGAGACCACCGAAGAACTGCAGCCCCTGGCCGTGGCCAAACTGCTCAAGGCGCTGGTCGACAAGGAACAGCCCCAGCTCATCATCCTGGGCAAGCAGGCCATCGACGACGACGCCAATCAAACGGGCCAGATGCTGGCAGCCCTGGCTGATCTTCCCCAAGCCACCTTCGCCTCCAAGGTCGAAGTCGCCGATGGCAAGGCCACCGTGACCCGCGAAGTCGACGGCGGCCTGGAGACTGTTGCTCTCACGCTGCCCGCGGTCATCACCACCGACCTGCGCCTGAACGAGCCGCGCTACGTGACCCTGCCCAACATCATGAAGGCCAAGAAGAAGCAGCTCGACGTCTTCAAGCCCGAGGACCTGGGCGTGGATGTCAAGCCGCGCCTGAAGACCCTCAAGGTCAGCGAGCCGCCCAAGCGCGGTGCCGGCATCAAGGTGCCTGACGTTGCAACGCTGGTGGACAAACTGAAGAACGAAGCGAAGGTGATCTGAACATGACCGCACTTGTTATTGCCGAACACGACCACGCGAGCGTCAAGCCCGCGACCCTCAACACCGTGACCGCAGCGCTGGCCTGCGGTGGCGATGTCCACGTGCTGGTGGCCGGAGCCAATGCTGCCGAAGCCGGCAAGGCCGCCGCGCAGATCGCCGGCGTGGCCAAGGTCATCGTGGCCGACAGCGCTAGCCTGGCCGAGAACCTGGCCGAGAACGTCGCCGCCCAGGTGCTGGCGATCGCATCCAACTACAGCCACATCCTGTTCCCCTCGACCGCCAACGGCAAGAACGTCGCGCCGCGCGTGGCCGCCAAGCTCGACGTGGCGCAGATCAGCGACATCACCAAGGTCGACAGCCCCGACACCTTCGAGCGTCCGATCTACGCGGGCAACGCGATCGCCACCGTGCAGAGCGCAGACCCGATCAAGGTGATCACGGTGCGCACGACCGGCTTCGACGCCGCAGCTGCGACCGGTGGCAGCGCAGCGGTCGAAACGGCCGAAGGCGTGGCCGACAGCGGCAAGAGCAGCTTCGTGGGCCGGGAAGTCACGAAGAGCGAACGCCCCGAGCTGACGGCCGCCAAGATCATCGTCTCGGGCGGCCGGGCGCTGGGCAGCGCCGAGAAGTTCACCGAGGTGATGGCGCCGCTGGCCGACAAGCTCAATGCGGGCCTGGGCGCCAGCCGCGCGGCCGTCGATGCGGGCTACGCGCCGAACGACTGGCAGGTGGGCCAGACGGGCAAGATCGTGGCGCCGCAGCTGTACATCGCCTGCGGCATCTCGGGTGCGATCCAGCATCTGGCCGGCATGAAGGATTCCAAGGTGATCGTGGCGATCAACAAGGACGAGGAAGCGCCGATCTTCTCGGTGGCCGACTACGGGCTCGTGGCCGACCTGTTCACGGCGGTGCCGGAACTGGTGAAGGCGCTCTGACCGCACCGGCGCAATGAGCCAGAGGGCATCGTTCGCGATGCCCTTTTCGTATCCGCTGTATCTGGAGACAAGACATGAGCTACACCGCCCCCCTCAAGGACATGCTGTTCGACATCGAGCACCTGGCCAACATCGGCGAGATCGCGAAGCTGCCGGGCTTCGAAGACGCCGGCGTCGAAACCGCGCAGGCCGTGCTGGAGGAATGCGCGCGCTTCAACCAGGATGTGGTCGCGCCCCTGAACGTGGCGGGCGACCGCAATCCCTCGTCGTTCAAGGACGGCGAGGTCACGACCACGCCGGGCTTCAAGGAGGCCTTCGCGCAGTACGTGTCGGGCGGTTGGCAGGGCCTGCAGCATCCGTCGGACTTCGGCGGCCAGGGCCTGCCCAAGACCATCGGCGCGGCCTGCGGCGAGATGCTCAACTCGGCCAACATGAGCTTCGCGCTGTGCCCGCTGCTGAGCGACGGCGCCATCGAGGCGCTGCTCACGGCCGGCTCCGACGAACTGAAGGCGGTGTACCTCGAAAAGCTCGTGAGCGGCCAGTGGACCGGCACGATGAACCTCACCGAGCCGCAGGCCGGCAGCGACCTGGCCATGGTGCGCAGCCGCGCCGAGCCGCAGCCCGACGGCACCTACAAGGTGTTCGGCACCAAGATATTCATCACCTACGGTGAGCACGACATGGCCGAGAACATCGTGCACCTGGTGCTGGCGCGCGTCAGCGGCGCGCCCGAGGGCGTGAAGGGCATCAGCCTGTTCGTCGTGCCCAAGTTCCTCGTGAACAAGGACGGTCGCTTAAGCGAGCGCAACGACGTGCACTGCGTGAGCATCGAGCACAAGATGGGCATCAAGGCCTCGCCCACCGCCGTGCTCCAGTACGGCGACCATGGCGGTGCCGTCGGCTACCTCGTGGGCCAGGAGAACCGCGGCCTCGAGTACATGTTCATCATGATGAACTCGGCCCGCTACGCCGTGGGCATGCAGGGCATCGCGATTGCCGAGCGCGCTTACCAGCACGCCGTGGCCTACGCCAAGGACCGCGTGCAGAGCCGCCCGGTCGACGGTTCCATCAACGCCAGTGCGCCGATCATTCACCATCCGGATGTGAAGCGCATGCTGATGACGATGCGCGCCTACACCGAAGGCTGCCGCGCGATGGCCAGCGTGGCCGCCGCCGCCTACGATGCAGCGCATCATCATCCCGACGCCGATGCGCGCAAGCAGAACCAGGCCTTCTACGAATTCATGGTGCCGCTCGTGAAGGGCTACAGCACCGAGATGAGCCTCGAAGTGGCTTCGCTGGGCGTGCAGGTGCACGGCGGCATGGGCTTCATCGAGGAGACGGGCGCGGCGCAGTACTACCGGGACGCGAAGATCCTCACGATCTACGAAGGCACCACCGCGATCCAGGCCAACGACCTCGTGGGCCGCAAGACCGCGCGCGACGGCGGCCAGACCGCCAAGGCCATCGCCGCGCAGATCGAGAAGACCGAAGCCGAACTCGCCAAAAGCGACAGCCCCGCCGCGGCAGCCGTGCTCAAGCGCCTGAAGGCCGCGCGCCTGGCGTTCCTCGAGGTGGTCGACTTCGTCGCGGGCCAGACCAAAGCTTCACCCAACGCCGTGTTTGCAGGCAGCGTGCCCTACCTGATGCTCGCGGGCAATCTCGTGGCCGGCTGGCAGCTGGCGCGCTCGCTGATCATTGCGCAGGACCTTGCCTCGCGCAGCTTCGATACCGACTTCATGCTGGCGAAGATCGCCACCGCGCGCTTCTATGCCGAGCACATCCTCAACAAGGTGCCGGGCATGCGCGACAGCATCGTCGACGGCGCCGAGAGCGTCACGGCGCTCGCGCTCGACGCTTTTTGAGCCTCGCCCCGTGTCGCCCACCTGACGGGCGGCAGGGGCTCCTCTCTCTTATAAAACCGACATCCATTTACGGAGACAACATGTCCAAGCTACCCCCCGTCCTCGCGAACCTGCCGCTGCCGATCATCGGCTCGCCGCTGTTCATCATCAGCAACCCCAAGCTCGTGATTGCGCAATGCAAGGCCGGCGTGGTCGGCTCGATGCCCGCGCTCAACGCGCGTCCCGCGGCGCAGCTGGAAGACTGGCTCGCGGAGATCACCGAGGAACTCGCGGCCTACAACAAGGCCAATCCGGACAAGCCGGCCGCGCCGTTCGCCATCAACCAGATCGTGCACAAGAGCAATGACCGCCTCGAGCACGACATGGAAATGGTCGTGAAGTACAAGGTGCCGATCGTCATCACCTCGCTGGGCGCGCGCACCGACGTGAACGACGCGGTGCATAGCTACGGCGGCGTGACGCTGCACGACATCATCAACAACAAGTTCGCGCAGAAGGCGATCGAAAAGGGCGCCGACGGCATCATCGCCGTGGCGGCGGGTGCAGGCGGCCACGCGGGCGTGAAGAGCCCGTTCGCGCTGGTGCAGGAAATCCGCCAGTGGTTCGACGGCCCGATCGCGCTGTCGGGCTCCATCGCCAACGGCGGTGCGGTGCTCGCCGCGCAGGCCATGGGCGCCGACTTCGCCTACATCGGCACCGCCTTCATCGCGACCGAGGAAGCGCGCGCCAGCGAAGACTACAAGCAGGCCATCGTCGATGGCACCTCGGACGACATCGTCTATTCGAGCCTCTTCACCGGCGTGCACGGCAACTACCTCGCGCCCAGCATCGTCAAGGCCGGCATGGACCCGGCCAACCTGCCCGAGGGCGACGTGAAGACCATGAACTTCGGCGGCGGCGAAGGCAGCAAGGCCAAGGCCTGGAAGGACATCTGGGGCTCGGGCCAGGGCATCGGCGCCGTGACCGAAGTGGCGAGCGCCGCGGCCTTCATCGAAAAGCTCAAGCGCGAATACCAGGAAGCAAGGCAACGGCTCGCGCTTTGACTTCAGCCGCGAACGGCGCGGCGCCTGCTGCCGGCGCGCCGTCGTCATCCGTGGGGCGCATGCCGCTGCTCGATGCGGCAAAGGGCATCGCCTGTGCGGTGATCGTCGGACACCATCTTTCGCGCTACGGCCCGATGCCGGCCGGCGCGTATGCGCTCGCGCCCGATTTCTTCGCCTGGCTGGCCGACGAGGGCCGGCTGGCGGTGCAGGTGTTCCTTGTGATCGCCGGCTTCCTGGCGGCCGCCAGCCTTGCGCCTGACGGCCTGCTGCGCGTGGAGCGGCCGGTGACGCGCATCCTGCAGCGCTATGGGCGGCTGGTCATGCCATACCTTGCTGCGCTCACGGTGTGCGTGCTGGTCGCGGCGGTGGTGCGGCCATGGCTCGACGAGGAGGTGGTGCCCGCGGCGCCGACCTTCGGGCAGTTGGTCGCGCATGGATTGCTGCTGCAGGACCTGCTGGGCTTCGAGTCGCTGTCGACGGGTGTCTGGTACGTGGCCATCGACTTCCAGCTGTTTGCATTGGCGCTGGCGCTGGTGGGCCTGCCCACGCTGCTGCAGCGCTCGAGCGGTTCGCCGCCGCCGGGCGCGCAGATGCGCTGGATGCCCGTGGCGCTGGTGGTCGGCCTGGCCGTGGCTTCGCTCGTGCTCTTCAACCGCAACGCGGGGCTGGACGACACCGCCTTCTATTTCTTCGGAACCTACGGCCTGGGCATGCTGGTGTTCTGGATCGGCCGCGCCACGCGCGCCAGCACCTGGCAGAGCGCCGTCGCGCTGATGGCGCTGGTGGGAGCAGGCGCGCTTGCCCTCGACTGGCGCAGCCGCATCGCGACCGCGCTGGTCACGGCGCTGCTGCTGGCCGTCGCGCAGCGCCGGAACTGGCTGTCGCCGCCCCGTTGGCCTGCCGTGGCCATGCCGTTGCTGCGGCTGGGGCGCATGTCTTACTCGCTGTTCCTGATCCACTTCCCGGTGCTGCTCGCCACGAATGCGGCGGTCGCTAATTCCGGGCCGCACGGCGCGTGGTTCGATGCGGTCGGCCTCGTGGCGACCTTCGGCCTGTCGGTGGCCGCGGCGGCGCTGCTGTATCGCTGGGTGGAAGCGCGCCCTGCCTCGTGGCGCGCGGTCTTCGCGCTGTTTGCCGCGCTGCTGGTCAGCGGAATAGTCGTTTCTCATTAAAGGACAGGCGCGCCCGCGCAGGCGCACTGGCCGAATCTTCCTGAACCGGTTGCGCTCGAGCGCTGGAGCGTGCAGTCTGCGGGCTCGTCAGTCGCTCCCGTCTCCGGTATGATTGTGGAAATTTCAGTAAATACTGAAAATACACGAAAAAAAGGAATGACCAAGCACTCGCCGCCCCGATCGCCGCTGCGGGCTTTCGCGTCGCCCGACGTCGGCGGGATGGTGCAGGGCGCCGCGGCGCTGTTCTGGCTGCCGCAGGCGGCGCTGCTGGCGATGGCGGTGCAGGGGCTGGCGGCGGGCGGGGGTTGGGGGGCCGTCCCGGGCCCCGCGGGGGCTACCCGGTTGCCGGGGCGGCGGCGGGCTGGCGGCGCGCCCGGGGGCGCGCGCGGCCCCTCCCCCCGGGCGCGCGCGCAGCTCACGGCGCTGCGCGCGCAAACAGCCGCGGCGCTGGCCGGCGGCTCGCCGCTGGATCGCGGCCGCGCGCCTTCCGGGCTGGCCGCCAGCGTGCTCGCCGAGCAGGCCGAGGCGCTGGTGCCGTACCTGGTGCGCTACCAGCCCGCGCGCTGGCGCGCGACGGTGGTGCCGATCTTCATCCTGTGTGCGGTGGCCGCCTTTTCGTGGGTGGCCTCGCTGGTGCTGCTGGTCGCGGCGCCGCTCATTCCGGTCTTCATGGCCATCGTCGGCTGGCGTGCCAAGGCGGCGAGCCAGGCGCAGATGGTGGAGATGGGCGGCATGAATGCGTTCCTGCTCGACCGCCTGCGCGGGCTGGCGACGCTGCGTGCGCTCGATGCGGTGGAGGCCACGGCGCTGCGGCTGGACGATGCCGCGCAATCCCTGCGCCGGCGGACGATGGCGGTGCTGCGCATTGCGTTTCTCTCGTCGGCCGTGCTGGAGCTTTTCTCGGCGCTGGGTGTGGCGATGGTGGCCGCGTACGTCGGTTTCCACTTGTTGGGCACGCTCGGCTTCGGCACCTGGGGCCGGCAGCTGAGCCTGGGCGAGGGGCTGTTCGTGCTGCTGCTGGCGCCGGCATTCTTCGAGCCATTGCGCGAGTTGTCGGCGGTCTGGCATGACCGGGCTGGGGGCGAAGCGGCGCTGGAGGCGCTCGACCGCTTGCAGCGCAACGAACTGCCGCTGCCCGGTGCGAACGCTTCGCTGACGCGCGCAGCGATGGCTCCGACCGGCGGGGCACCGGCCGTCGCCGTCCGCAACCTGCATTTCTCCTGGCCCGGTGAGCCGCAAGAAGTCTTCGAAGGCTTCGAGCTTCGCGTCGCGGCCGGCGAACACATCGCGTTGATGGGGCCCAGCGGCTCGGGCAAGACCGCCTTGCTGTCCTTGCTCGCAGGCCTCGTGCCCGCGACGCGCGGCGAGGTCTCGGTCGGCGGCGTGGTGCTCACGGATCGCACGGTGGCGGCGCTGCGCCAGCGCATGGCATGGATGGGCCAGGCGCCGCACGTCTTCACCGGCTCGGTCAAGACCAATGTGGCGTTGGGGCGCGCGGAGGTGGGCACCTCGGAGGTCGCCGAGGCGATGCGCTTCGCGTCGCTCGACGCTGTGGCGCAGGCGCATCCCGGCGTGGCGATCGGAGAGGGCGGCCATGGCCTGTCTGGCGGAGAAGCCGTGCGGCTCGCGCTCGCACGCATCGCGGTGCATCCGCATGCCGACCTGCTGCTGGTGGACGAACCGACGGCCCACCTCGACACCGAAACGGCCGAGCGCGTGGCCGATGCGCTGGTGGCGCTGGCGCGCGGCAAGACCCTCGTCGTCGCCACGCACGACCCGGTGCTGGCTGCGCGCATGGACCGTGCAGTGAACCTTGGCGCCGAAGCGATGGAGAAGGCCGCATGAAGGCGTCGCCTCTCTTCGCTGCGAACTGGCGCGATCTGCGCCTGGTGCTGCGCCCCTTCCTTGCCGCGCAGCCGCGTCCCCTGCTGCTGGGCTGCCTGCTCGCGGCAGTCACAGTGCTTGCAGGCATGGCACTGCTCGGGCTTTCGGGCTGGTTCATCACCGCGACCGCATTGGCCGGCCTTCATGCAGCCACCGCCTTCACCTTCGACGTGTTCATGCCGTCGGCCGGCATCCGCTTGCTGGCGCTCGGCCGTACGACATCGCGCTACGGCGAGCGGCTGGTGACACACGACGCGACCTTCGCCGTGCTCGCCGCGCTGCGCGTTCGCCTGTTCCGCGGCTGGGCCAAGGCCGAGGCGGCGCGCGAACTGCTGATGCGCCCGGCCCGCCTGCTGTTTCGCCTGACGGCCGACATCGATGCGCTGGAGTCGCTCTACCTTCGCCTGTTCGTGCCGGCTGCTGCAACATTGGGCGCTGCATTGCTGGCGGGCCTCGTGCTCGGCTTCATGCACGCCGGCATGGGCATTGCGCTGATGCTCTGGCTCGTGGTCGTCGGCTGGGGCATCGCGTTCCTCGTCGCAAGGCGCGCGCGCCGACCGGCCGTGCAGCGGGCGCATGCCATGGAAGCGCTGCGCGCACGCGCGGTCGACCTCGTGGCGGGGCAGGTCGACCTTGTGATGGCAGGCCGCATCGGCGCACAGCGCGAGGCATTGATGAATGCCGACATGCACCTCGCCAAGGCGGACCTCGTGCTGAACAAGCTCGAAGCGGCGGCTGGTCTGGCCTATGGCAGCGCAAGCACCCTGACCCTCGTCGGCGTGCTGCTGGCCGTCGGCGTGCTGGCAGGCGAGGGCGTCATCGGCGCGCCCGCTGCGGCGCTGGCACTGCTGGTGGCGCTCACAGCGGCCGAACCTTTCGCGGCCTTGCGCCGTGGTGCGCTCGATGCGGGCCGCACGTGGCTGGCGGTGCGGCGCCTTGCGCCGCGCATGACTGCGCAAGGCAACGAGGTTGCCGCGGCGCAAGAGCGTGATGCGGCCTTCGCAGTGCAGCTGAAGGGCGTCACGGTGGTTCACCCCGGCAGCAGCACGCAAGTGTTGCGCGACGTGTCGCTGACCCTGGACGCAGGCGAGCGCGTCGCCCTGATCGGCGCAAGCGGCGCCGGAAAGTCCACGCTGCTCGCAGCTGTCGCCAACGAGATCACGCCACAGTCCGGCAGCACGAGCGCGCAGCCCGCTTGCCTGCTCACGCAGCGCACCGAACTGTTCCAGGACAGCCTGCGCGACAACCTCCGCCTTGCAGCCCCCGGCGCCACCGACGAGCAGTTGCACGCCGCACTGCGCGCCGCAGGTCTCGAAAGCGACGTGCGCGCGATGGCCGCCGGCCTTGGCACCCGCCTCGGCGAGGGCGGCCTCGGCCTCTCGGGCGGGCAGTCGCGCAGGCTCGCACTGGCGCGCCTGCTGCTGCGCCCCGCACCGCTCTGGCTGCTCGACGAACCGACCGAGGCGCTCGATGCCGCTACCGCGCACGACGTGCTGCATCGCCTCGCGCAACACGCCGGCCGACGCACCTTGCTGATCGCCACGCACCTGCGCCGCGAAGCCGCGCTGGCCGACCGCATCGTGTGCATGCACCAGGGCTGCATCACCGCCGACCTGCGGCGTGGCAGCGGTGGCTTCGACGCTGCGTTGCGCAGCCTGCGGCCGGATTGATTTCAGAACGGGAAAACAGGGAACACAAAGGAAGACTCATGGACCTCGACATCGTCGCGCTATCGCGCCTGCAGTTCGCCGTCACGGCGCTGTATCACTTCCTGTTCGTGCCGCTGACGCTCGGGCTTTCGATCATTCTCGCGATCATGGAGACGGTCTACGTGATGACCGGTCGCACGATCTGGCGCGACATGACGAAGTTCTGGGGCGTGCTGTTCGGCATCAACTTCGCAATGGGCGTGGCCACCGGCATCGTGATGGAGTTCCAGTTCGGCATGAACTGGAGCTACTACAGCCACTACGTCGGTGACATCTTCGGCGCGCCGCTGGCCATCGAGGGGCTCATGGCCTTCTTCATGGAAGCCACCTTCGTCGGGCTGTTCTTCTTCGGCTGGGACAAGCTATCGAAAGTGGGCCACCTGATCGCGACGTGGGCCGTGGCCATCGGCTCGAACTTCTCGGCGCTGTGGATCCTGATCGCCAACGGCTGGATGCAGAACCCCGTGGGCGCGGCCTTCAACCCGCAGACCATGCGCATGGAAGTGACCGACTTCGCCGCGGTGCTGACCAACCCGGTGGCGCAGGCCAAGTTCGTGCACACCGTGTCGGCGGGATACGTGTGCGCGGCCGTGTTCGTGCTCGGCGTGTCGGCCTGGTACGTGCTCAAGGGGCGCCACCTCGAGCTTGCGAAGCGCTCGATGACCGTCGCGGCCTCCTTCGGCCTGGCCGCGGCGCTGTCGGTCGCTGTGCTCGGCGACGAAAGCGGCTACCTCTCGGGCGAACACCAGAAGATGAAGCTGGCCGCCATCGAGGCCATGTGGGAAACGCAGCCCGCGCCCGCCGCCTTCACCGTCATCGGGTTTCCCGACCAGCAGGCGCGCGAGACGCACTACGCCATCCACGTCCCGGCGGTGATGGGCCTGATCGGCACGCGCTCGCTCGACACCGTGATGCCCGGCATCGACGAACTCGTGAAGCGCGCCGAAGCCCGCATCCGCGAAGGCCTCAAGGCGTACGACGCGCTGCAGAAGATCCGCGAAGCCGGCGGCACCGGCAAGGTCACGCAAGGCGTGCGCGGCGACTTCGAGGACAACGGCATCAACATGGGCTACGCGCTGCTGCTCAAGCGCTACGTGGACGACCCGCGCACCGCCACCGACGAGCAGATCGCAAAGGCCGCGTGGGACACCGTGCCGCAAGTGGCGCCGCTGTTCTGGCTGTTCCGCGTGATGGTGGGCATCGGCATGCTGCTGATCGTGCTGACCGCCACTTTCTTCGTGCTGTCGGCACGCCGCAGGCTGGACCGCTACCGCTGGCTGCTGAAGCTCGCCGTGTTCGCGATTCCGCTGCCGTGGATTGCCATCGAGTCGGGCTGGCTGGTGGCGGAGTTCGGTCGCCAGCCGTGGGTGATCGAGGGCGTGCTGCCAACCGCGGTGGCCGTGTCGAACCTCGGCGTGAAGACGCTGCTGCTCACGCTCGCGGGCTTCGTCGCGATCTACAGCACGCTGCTCGTCATCGAGATGAAGCTGATGCTCAAGGCCATCCGCAAGGGGCCTGAAGCCGAGCACGCGCCCGACGAGGGCGACACCCGCTCGCACGTTCCGCCGGCGCACGCCGGCGCCGCTGTTGCCACCACCGGGAGCGCCGCATGATCCTTCACACACTCCTCGACTACGACACCCTTCGCATCATCTGGTGGCTGCTGATCGGCGTGCTGCTGGTGGGCTTCGCCGTGACCGACGGCTTCGACCTGGGCAGCGGCATGCTGCTGCCTTTCGCGGCGCGCAACGACATCGAACGCCGTGTCGTCATCAACAGCGTGGGCCCGGTGTGGGAAGGCAACCAGGTGTGGCTGATCCTCGGCGGCGGCGCGATCTTCGCGGCGTGGCCGCAGCTGTACGCCGTGTCTTTCTCGGGCTTCTACCTGGCGATGTTCGTGATTCTCACGGCGCTGATCCTGCGGCCCGTGGCCTTCAAGTTCCGCAGCAAGCGCGAGTCGCCGCAATGGCGCGCGCGCTGGGACGGCGTGCTGTTCTTCAGCGGCTTCGTGCCCGCGCTGATCTGCGGCGTGGCCGTGGGCAACGTGCTGCAGGGCGTGCCGTTCCGCTTCGGAAGCGACATGCACATCTTCTACGACGGCGGCTTCTTCGGCCTGCTGAACCCGTTCGCCATCCTGTGCGGGCTGGTGTCGGTGGCGATGCTCGTGATGCACGGCGCGTCGTGGCTGCTGCTGAAGACGGCCGGGCCGGTCGCCGAGCGCGCGCGCAGCTACGGCATGGTCGCCGCGGTGCTCACCATCGCGCTGTATGCACTGGCCGGCGTCCTGCTGGCGACGAGCATCGGCGGCTATCGCATCAGCAGCGTGGTCGATGCGATAGGACCGTCGAATCCGATGCTGAAGACTGTCGAGCTGCACGCCGGTGCGTGGACCGCCAACTACACTGCGCACCCGTGGACATGGGCCGCACCGGCCGCGGGCTTCGTCGGCGCGCTGGGTGCGCTGCTCGGCCTCGCGCTGCGCCGCCCGGTGCTCGCGCTGCTCGCGGCGGCGCTCGGCATCGCCGGCATCATCCTCAGCGTGGGGGCATCGATGTTCCCGTTCATCCTGCCGTCGTCGATCGATCCGCGCGCGAGCCTCACGGTGTGGGACTCGTCGTCGAGCCACCTCACGCTGTTCATCATGCTGGTGGTCACGGCCTTCTTCATTCCCCTGATCGTGGCCTACACCAGCTGGGTCTACCACGTGCTGTGGGGCAAGGTCGACGAACAGGCGATCCGCGACGAGAGCGGTCACGCCTACTGAACGGAGGAAAAAAGATGTGGTACTTCGCCTGGATCCTCGGTCTGCCGCTGGCAGCCGCTTTCGCCGTACTCAATGCCATGTGGTACGAACTCATGGACGACGACGCCATCCGCAGGGAGAAGCTCGAGATGCCAGAGGCGCCGCAGGGGCAGGAGCGGCTTTGAGAGTCCATTCGCTTTTTGCGGTCAGTCTGGGGGCGTGCACAGGCCACCGGGTACTCCTCTCCGCGAAGGTCCCCCGTCGGCGTGAGCGCCCCCGAACGGCGCCCCCTTCAATCCGCCGCGGGCTTCTTCTTCGAGACGCCGCCCCCCGTGATGCGGTCCTTGAGTGTCAACACCTTCGTCACCGTCGCGCCCATGCCCATGAGCTTCATGGCGGTCTCGGGCGCGAGCCGCTGCACGTCGTCGAACCATTTCATCAGCCGGTCGATCAGGTCGTGCATCTCGCGCATGCGTTCCTGCGCGTGGCGTTCGGCGTCGCTGGTGGGTGATTCGAGCAGCGCGTTGCGCAGCATCGAGAGCGTGGGTTCGATCTCGCGGCGGCGGCGCTCCTCGGCCAGCACGCGAAAGATTTCCCACACGTCCGAGGGGGCCTCGAAGTATTCGCGCCGGTCGCCCGCGTGATGCCGCAGGTGCACCAGCCGCCAGGCCTGCAGTTCCTTCAGGCCCATGCTGACGTTCGAGCGCGAGAACTCGAGCAGCTCGGCGATCTCGTCGGCGTTGAGCGCGCGCTCCGACAGGAAGATCAGCGCATAGATCTGCCCGACGGTGCGGTTGATGCCCCACTTGCTGCCCATCTCGCCGAAATGCGCGACGAACTGGCGGTTGAGGGGAGGGAGGTCGGAGGAGGTGGCCATGCCCGAATTGTCGTGCCGGATTGCTGGAATTCCGGGACGTTCTGAAAACTCAGTCCGGCTGCGCCGCCGCGGTCCTTCAGTCCGGCCCCCTCGCTCAAGCCTTCTTCTTGAACAGCTTCGCGATGCCCCACAGCGCCGCACCGCCCGCCACCACGGCCAGCTTTGCGAACTTGGCCAGGAAGGCCAGCGCAATCGCGAACAGGCCCAGCTTCTTCACCGCAACGCCGGCCACCAGCGCGGCCAGGCCGTAGGCGGCGACCTTGTCGGTCGATGAATTGAAGTCCGCGTACTTCTTGCCGTCGTCGTACTGGATTGCGGCCAGCAGCTTGCTGGCGTCGGGCTTGTATTTGTCGAGGTCCTTGGCGTTGGTGATGAGGTTCAGGCTCAGGTAGCCGTCGCGGCCCAGCGCGTAGGTGTTGTAGTTGACGCCTTGGCTGCCGTCGGTGTTGCCCTTGCGCTGGGACAGGGCCGACCACACGAGGCGGTGCGATGCGGCTTCGTACTGCGGCTTCTGCGCCCAGCCCGTCACCTCGATGGCGGGGATGCCGCGCTTGGCGCGCTCCTCGTTCGCGGCTTCGGTGCCTTCCTTCAGGCTCTTGAGCAGGTCGTCGGCGTTCCAATCCTTCGCATCGTCGTCCTTGATATAGCCCTCTTTCACGAACTTCACGACGGCCATCCAGTCGGCGTCGTCGGCGGGGAAGATCGCGCCGACGAAGGTGTCGTCGGTGCGGTTGCCCATGCTGCGCATCAACTGCGCGGCGGCGGGCGTCGGCACCCACACATAGCCCGCGGGCAGCTGAAGGTGGGCCTGGTCGCGCAGCACGATGTCGGCGGGGCCGGCCTTCTGCACGGCCTTGGCAGCCTTGAAGGCGGCGTCCTGCTCGGCTTCCAGCGAACTGGCGGTCGAAGCGGGGGTGGACGGGGTGGTGCCGGTCGGCGATGCGGCGTGGCCGGTGTGGGCCACGAAAGCGGCGCACGCGAGCAGCACGCCGGCTGTCAGGCGGGTGGTTTGAATACGCAAGTTCTCTCTCCTCGGTTGTTGTATGTCTGGTGAGCCGGGAGAGTTTAAAGAACTAGGTGTCGCTCCACTTCCTCAGCAGGTTGTGGTACGTGCCTACGAGCGTGCGGCGCGCCGATTCGTCGGCGCCGCTCTGGTTGAGCCGCTGGATCGCGTTGTCCATGTCGAACAGCAGCGCGCGGTCGCCCGCGTCGCGCACGAGGCTCTGCACCCAGAAGAAACACGCGACGCGCACGCCGCGCGTGATGGGCGTCACCTGATGCAGGCTGGTGGCGGGGTAGAGCACCATGTCGCCGGCCGCGAGCTTCACGGTCTGCATGCCGTGCGTGTCTTCCATCTGCAGCTCGCCGCCGTCGTAGCTGTCGGCGTCCGACAAAAACAGCGTGGCCGACAGGTCGGTGCGCAGCTTGCGGCCGGTGCGCGGGTCGATGCGTACGCCGCCGTCCACGTGCAGGCCGAAGCGCATGCCTTCGCTGTAGCGGTTGAACATCGGCGGGTACAGCAGGTTCGGCAGCGCCGCGCTGATGAAGGTCGGGTGGCGTTCGAGCGCGCTCGCCACGATGGACTGGCATTCGTGCGCCACCGCCGAGCCTTCGTCGATCTGCTGGTTGAACTTGACCGGCGCGCCCTGGTGGCCCGCGGTGACTCGGCCGTCGATCCACGCATCGCCGGCCGCATCGAGGCGCGCGCGGACCGCCGCAAGCGCTTCGCGGTCCAGGATGCCGGGAATGCAGACCAGCATGGCGAATCGTCTTCTTCTTCAGGGCCTCAAAGGCGGTAGGTGAGCGACAGTGTGGCGGCGCGGCCCGAGCCCGGCACTGCACGGCCGCCGTCGGAGGGGATCAGCGCGTCGTAGTAGTAGCGGTTGGCCAGGTTGAACAGGTTCAGCCGGATGTCGTACTTGGGCTGATGGTAAGCCACCATCGCGTCGAGGCGCGCGTAGCCGCCGACCTGCACGAGGTTGGTGTTGTTCGCGAAGCGCTTCGCGCTGTAGGTGGTGCCGCCGCCGATCTCCCATTCGGGCGTGATGGCGTAGGTGGCCCACAGGCTGGCCGCGTCCTTCGGCGTGTTGGCGGGCGTCTTGCCGAGCGTGCCGGGCGCGATGCCGTTGACGATGGTGGCATCCAGGTGCGTGTAGGCGCCGAACAGCTGGAGCTTGTCGGTCACCCGGCCCGCGACACCGGCGCGCGCGCCGTTCACGCGCACCGTGCCGGTCGCGCTGTAGGTGCCGTCGCTGTTCTGCGAGCGCGCGTTGGTCTGGGTGATCTGGAAGGCGGCCGCTGTCAGCGAGAGGTTGCCGTCGTTCAGGTCCCACTTGCCGCCGAGTTCGTAGGCCTTGTTCTTCTGCGGCGGCAGCGGCTGCGTGGCACCCGTGGTGGCGACGAGCTGTTCGAGCGAGGGGTTGAACGAGGTGCTGTACGACACGTAGTACGACTGCGAGGGCGTGGGCTGCCAGATCGCGCCGGCGCGCACGCTGGTGAAGTCGACGGTCTGGCTTTCGCTGCCGAGCGTGGTCGCGGTCGGGATGCTGTTGTAGACGCTTGCGCGGTAGTGGTCCTGCCGCACGCCAGCCACCAGTTTCCATTGGGGGCTCAGCTCGATGGTGTCGTTGACGTAGCCGGCCACCGTGGTGGCGCTCGCGGTGGCGAGGTTGCCGCGCAGGCTGGGCGCGGTGCCCGGCGTGTTGCCCTGGTACGGCGCGAGCAGCGGCGAGCATGTCGCGTAGCCGCTGGTGCCGCCCACCGGGTTCAGCGCCACGCCGTTGCAGGTGCCGTTGCGGTAGTACGTCTGGTTGTCGTAGGTGTCGTGGCCCAGTTCCAGGCCCGCGAGCAGGGTGTGCTTGACCGAGCCGGTGGTGAACTTCGTGTTGAGCTCGGTCAGGTTGAACAGCGACTTGTCGTGGATCGTGCGGTCATGGCTTTGCTGGCGCACCCACAGGCTGCTCAGCGGCAGCGACGAGAACGCGGCCGCGGGCGCGGCCGTGGTGCCGGTGGACAGGGGCGTGAACACGCCCTTGGTCGACAGGGTGCCGATGCCCTGCGGCGCGGTCTCGCGTGCGTCGGTGGTCACGTCGTTGTACTGCGTCTGGTTGCGGATCGACGTGTCGGGGGTGAGCTTGTGCTGCACCACGGCGCTGAAGGCCTGGATGTCGGAGATCGTGCGGTCGTCGCTGAAACCGTAGGCCGTGTCGCGGTCGACCTTGGCCGGGCGGCCGTTGAGTGGCGGCACGCCGTAGTCGGGCTGGTCGCGGTTGTGCTGCACCAGCGCCGAGAGCGTGACCTGCGTCGGCGTGTTGATGCCGAACTTCAGCGAGGCGTCGAGGCCGAAGTCCTTCAGCTTCGTCTGTTCGCGCGTGCTGGCGTCGCCCTGCTGGCCCATGGCCGCGATGCGGAAGGCCGAGGTGTCGGACAGCGGGCGGTTGACGTCGATCGTCGAGCGTACGAGGCCCGTGGTGCTGGCCGACACCGAGACCTCGCCCGCGGGCGTGAGCGAAGGCTTCTTCGTGACCTGGTTGATCACGCCGCCGGTGGAGCCGCGGCCGAACAGCATCGACGAGGGGCCCATCAGCACCTCGACCGATTCGAGCGCGAAGGTGTCGCGGTAGTACTGGGCGCGGTCGCGTGCGCCGTCGAGGTAGATGTCGGTACGCGCCGAGAAGCCGTTGAGGTTGATGTTGGTGCCGATCTGCCCGCCTTCGGCGCCGCCGATGGTCAGGCCCGGCACGTTGCGCAGCGCGCTCGCGAGCGAGGTGGCGCCTTGCGACTGCATCACGGCCTGGTTGATGACGGTGACGGACTGCGGCGCATCGCGCAGGTCGGCCGGCAGGCGGTTGAGCGAGGCAGGGTTGGCACCGAAGCCTGTCTTGTCCTGCGCATCCTGGACCTGGACTTCGCGCAGCGTGGTGGGCACGGAGGTGCCGGCAGCGGGCGAGGGCTTGGGGGCGGGCGAGGACGCGGCGGGCTGCGCGACCTGTTGAGCGAACGCCGTGGGGAGGGAGGAAGCGCACAGGCCGATCAGGGCCAGTGCGACGGGCGTGCGGCGACGCATCGAGCGGGTGGGGGGAGTCATCGTGGAGCCTTCGAGAGGACGCAAACAAAAGCGTCGGCCGGGATTCTGACTGCGAATCACTCTTGTTTGACACTTTCCTCGCCCGATGTTTGGCCGAGGAGACAGCTCCGCCGTCTTTACGTGCGAGGTCAGGTTGGAGACAGGTTATTTGGAGTAAAAGCCGCCCGCCGGTGGCCGTGCGACTCTACTTCCAGGGCGTCGGCGGCGGAATCTCGCACACCGGCTCCACGTCGACGCTCTTGAAGTCCGCCGGCGAGACGATTTCCAGGTACTCCATGTCCGGCGAGTAGTCGAACAGGAAGTGCCGGATGCCTGGCCGCTGGTGCACCACGTCGCCGGCCTCGACCAGCGTTTCCTTGTCCTCGTACATGAAGCGGGCCCAGCCCTTGACCATGATCACGATCTGGAAGTCCGCCTCATGGCGGTGCCAGCCCGTGCCCGTTTCCGGTGCCATGTTGGCCTTGACCAGATGCGCGATCACCTTGCCGTTGGTGGCTTCGGCGATACCCAGGTCGCGGTAGAGAAAAAAGTCACGCAAGCCACCCGATACGAACTCGGTGTCACCGGGCTTCACATGGGAGAACTGGGTGGCGGTACGGTCCGGCATGGGGCGCTCCTTCGCAGGTGATGGGTGTTGCGGTGCAACACGCATAAAGCGTTCCCAGGTCGGGCCGGCCAGGCGCGATTCAGCGGCCTGCGAAACTGTCGGTCGCGCGCAGCAGCTGGTCGAGGATGCCGGGCTCCGAGTAGGCATGCCCCGCGCCCTCGATCAGGTGGAACTCTGCTTCGGGCCAGGCCCTGTGCAGCGCCCAGGCGTAGCGCGCGGGGCAGGGCATGTCGTAGCGGCCGTGCACGATCACGCCGGGGATGCCGTGCAGCTTGTGCGCGTCGCGGAGCAGCTGGCCGTCTTCGAGCCAGGCGTCGTGCACGAAGTAGTGGTTCTCCAGCCGCGCGAAGGCCAGCGCGAAATGATCGCCGGCATGCGTCTCGGCGAGCGCGGGGTTCGGCAGCAGGGTGATGGTCTCGCCCTCCCATACGCTCCAGGCGCGAGCCGCCTCGATGCGCGCCACCGGATCGTCGCTGGTCAGGCGCTTGCGGTAGGCCGCGATCATGTCGCCGCGTTCGGCCTCGGGAATGGGCGCCTGGAACTTCTCCCACTTGTCGGGGAACATCTCCGACACGCCGAACTGGTAGTACCACTGCAGCTCGGCGCGGGTCACGGTGTAGATACCGCGCAGCACCAGTTCGCTCACGCGCTCGGGGTGTTTCTGCGCATAGGCGAGGGCGAGCGCGGAGCCCCACGAGCCGCCGAACACCAGCCAGCGATCGACACCTACGCGCTCGCGCAGGCGCTCGATGTCGGCCACCAGGTGCCAGGTGGTGTTGGCATCCAGGCCGGCGTGCGGCTGCGACTGGCCGCAGCCGCGCTGGTCGAACAGCATCAGGTCGTAGCGCGCCGGATCGAACAGCCGCCGGTGTTCGGGCGAGATGCCGCCGCCGGGCCCGCCATGCAGGAAGACCGCCGGCTTGGCGCCGGGCGTGCCCACGCGTTCGTAGCGGACGAGGTGGCCGTCGCCCACGTCGAGCATGCCGGTTTCGTAGGGTTCGATCGGGGGGTACGGTTGGCGCAGGTCGGGCATCGATGGTTCTCCTTTGGCGGGTGTTGGCGCTCCGAGGTCGAGCATATGGCCCCGGGGAAGATGAGCTGCGGCAACGTGTCGGAGCTTGCCACGCATGTCGTCGAAACACGGCTTGACGAGCCCATGGGCCCTCCAGATACTCAACCGTATGGTTCACTCAATCGCCCTCCCGGACGCCGTCACCCTCGACGCAGTCTTCGCCGCGCTTTCCGATTCCACGCGCCGCGCGGTGCTCGAAACCCTGGGCGAACGCAGCCTCAGCGTGACCGAACTGGCCGAGCCGCACGGCATGTCGCTCACCGGCTTCATGAAGCACCTGCGCGTGCTCGAAGAGGCCGGCCTGATCTCGCGCACGAAAGAGGGCCGCATCGTGCGCTGCGCGCTTTCGCCCCTGCCTATGCAGGAGGCTGCCGTGTGGTTGTCGCGCTACGAGAAATTCTGGACCGGGCGCCTCGATGCACTGGCGCGCTTTCTCTATCACCAGGAGGAGACCGAATGGAGAACCCTTCTGCCCGAGACGCCGCCGAGCGCCCCTCGCTCACGCTCCGCCGGCACTACCGCGTTGCGCCCGACAAAGTCTGGCGCGCGTGGACCGACCCGCAAGCGCTGAAGCGCTGGTTCGGGCCCGCGGAGATCGTCTCGGTCCCCATCGCCGAGGTCGACCTGCGCGTGGGCGGCCGCTTCCGCGTGGCCATGCTGGCGGCCGACGGTGAAACGCACGACGTGAGCGGCACCTACCTCGAGGTGGTGCCCCATCGCAAGCTGGTCTTCAGCTGGGCATGGCGCAGCACGCCGGAGCGCGAGTCGCGCGTCACCGTGCGCATCGAACCCGATGCCGAGGGCTGTGAACTGGTGTTGCTGCACGAACAGTTCTTCGACGAGGCCGCGCGCGACAGCCACACCCACGGTTGGACCGGCGCTCTCGCCAAGCTCGAAGGCTGGCTGCTGCCGCCAGCGTGAAGCGCGTGCACCCGAAGCCCCGGGTGGCGCCGCATTGCCGCAGCGATGACGAAACCCCATACTGGGGCTTCCACGACGCGATGGATTACCGGAGCCTCCCATGAGCAATGAACTGCGCAAGAAGCTGCACGACCTGGCCGAACTCTGCGACAACACCTCCGACCCGCAGACCAAGGCCATCATCGAGGCGATCCGGCTCCAGACAGCCGTGCTGAACGAACGGCTGTTTTCCATCGAGCTGCAGGTGGGCGCGCTGACCAAGCGCATGGAAAACACGACCGACTGAGGGGCGGCCGCTTTGTGGGGATAATCCCGGGCATGAGCGGCAACACCTTCGGAACACTCTTCGCGGTCACCAATTTCGGCGAGTCGCACGGCCCGGCCATCGGCTGCGTCATCGACGGCTGCCCCCCCGGCATGGCACTGAGCGAGGCCGACATCCAGGGCGACCTGGACCGTCGGCGCCCCGGCACCAGCCGCCACGTCACCCAGCGCAACGAGCCCGACGCGGTGCAGATCCTCTCCGGCGTGTACGAAGGCAAGACCACCGGCACCCCGATTGCACTACTGATCCAGAACTCCGACCAGCGCAGCAAGGATTACGGGCAGATTGCCCAGCAATTCCGCCCCGGCCATGCCGACTTCACCTACTGGAAGAAGTACGGCATCCGCGACCCGCGCGGTGGCGGGCGTTCCTCGGCGCGGCTGACCGCCCCCATGGTCGCGGCCGGCGCCGTTGCCAAGAAGTGGCTGGCCGAGAAATACGGCATGGTGTTCCGCGGCTGCATGACGCAGATCGGCGAAATCGCCATTCCGTTCGAGAGCTGGGAGCACGTGCCCAACAATCCCTTCTTCGCCCCCATCGCCGACGTGAGCGCGCTGGAGGACTACATGGACCGCCTGCGCAAGGCCGGCGATTCGTGCGGCGCGCGCATCCGCGTCACCGCCACGAACGTGCCCATCGGGCTCGGTGAGCCGTTGTTCGACAAACTCGACGCAGAGATCGCCTACGCGATGATGGGCATTAACGCGGTAAAGGCCGTCGAGATCGGCGCCGGCTTCGACAGCGTCACCCAGCGCGGCACCACGCATGGCGACTCGATCACGCCCACCGGCTTCGTCACCAATAACGCGGGCGGCATCCTCGGCGGCATCAGTTCCGGGCAAGACCTGGAGGTGACCATCGCGATCAAGCCGACCAGCTCGATCATCAGCCCGCGCCAGTCCATCGACATCCACAACAACCCCGTCGAGGTCGTTACGAAGGGCCGCCACGACCCGTGCGTCGGCATCCGCGCCACGCCCATCGCCGAGGCCATGCTGGCGCTGGTGGTCATGGAGCACGCGCTGCGCAACCGCGCGCAGTGCGGCGACGTGCAGACGCAAGCCAACGCGACCGAAGCTGCGTCGCCGCAGGCGTCCTTCCTGTAGTGTCCGCCCCGCCGCCAGTGGCCGCCGGGCGCGGCCACCTGCTGGCGTTCGCTGGTCTGTCGGCCAGCTATTTCGCGCACATCGGCTTCTTCAATCCCTACCTGCCACTCTGGCTCAAGGACCTGGGGCTTCCGATCTTCACCATCAGCCTGCTGGCGTCGGTGCAGTCGATCACGCGGGTGTTTGCGCCGTACGCCTGGGGCGCGCTCAGCGACCACACGGGGCAGCGGGTCAAGCTGCTGCGCTTCAGCGCGGCGGTGGCGCTGCTCAGTTCCTTCGGGCTGTGGTGGCACGGCGGTGCCTGGTGGCTCGCGCTGGTGCTGCTCGTGATGTTCACCCACACCAGTTCGATGATGTCGCTCACCGAGGCCGCAATGGCGCAGCTGGTGGCCGGCGACTGGGGGCGCTACGGGCGCATCCGGCTGTGCGGCTCGGCCGGCTTCCTGCTCACGGTGTTCGTGGCGGGCGAGTGGTTCGAGCGCTTCGGCATGAAGCACTTTCCGGCCTGGGCGGCCGGCACGCTGGCCATCGTGCTGCTCGCGACGATGAAGCTGCCGGACGTGCGCGAGCCGCCCGCCGCCCACGATGCGGTGAGGGTGCCCATCGGCCCGGTGCTGCGCAACCCGTCGGTGCAATGGTTCTTCGCGGCGCTGTTCTTCCAGGTGATGTCGCACTTCTCGGTGTACGCGTTCTTCTCGCTGTACCTCGATTCGATCGGCTACGGCAAGAGCACCATCGGCCTGCTGTGGGCGCTGTCGGTGGTGGCGGAGATCGTCTGGTTCTTCCTGCAGGGCCGGCTCATCGGCCTGATGCCGATGCCGCGCTGGATGCTGGTGTGCGGCATCGCGGCCGTCGCGCGGCTGGGGTTGACGGCAGGGCTCGGCGGCTGGATCGCGGCGCTCGTCGTGGCGCAGTGGCTGCATGCGCTGAGCTTCGCGGCGCACCACACGACCTGCATCGCGGTGGTGTCGCGCCGCTTTCCCGGCCATCTGCGCGGACGCGGCCAGGCGCTGTTCACGGTGATCGGCTATGGCTTTGGCGGCGTTCTGGGCGTGCTGCTTGGCGGCGCGGTCGCGCAGGCTTTCGGCTACCGCACGATGTTCACCGCGGCGGCGCTGCTGGCGGTGCTCGGCAGCCTGTGCGCATGGCAGGTGGTGAAGCTGGAGCGGATGGAGCGAGCGCGCAACGCCTGAACGCGAACCGGTGCACCGAAGTGACACGGGCCTTGCATGCCCGTGTCATCGCAGCCTCCTACGCTGCGCGCTTCGCAATTTCTCCTCATTTCCCATGTCCGTTTCCGACGATTCGCGCGGCGCCCGCGCGCCGCGCGTTGCCGCGCCTGCCGAACCGAGCAATTCCCCATCGAATGGCGGTGACAACCACCGCACCCCACCGCGCCGCCAGGTGCTCAAGCTGGGTGCATCGCTGCTGACGGTCAGCGGCAGCAGTGCCTTGATTGCCGCCTGCGGCGGTGGTGGCGGCGGCAGTTCACCCGCCTTCGGTCCGCTGCCAGCGCCTGCATCGGCGCCAGCACCCGCGCCGACACCGGCATCCACGTCGGCACCAGCACCCACGCCAGCACCGCCGGCCGCCGCTGCCAAGATCTCCAGCTTCGCGCTCGCCGTGATGCCCGACACGCAGTTCTATGCGCGCTACGCCACCGCCGCCGAGAGCGACCAGTACGACAAGCGCTTCGGCAGCGCACCTTTCGCCGCGCAGACGAAATGGATCGCGGCCAACGCCAAGGCGTTGAACATCCCGTTCACCATCCATCTCGGCGACGTGGTCGACCAGGTCGGCAAGCCCGACCAGTGGAAGGTGGCCGATGCCGCCATGAAGGTGCTCGAAGACGCGAAGCTGCCCTACAGCGTGCTTGCCGGCAACCACGACGTGCTGAAGGATTTCGACTACAGCGTCGACCCCGTCGGCGGCACCGATGCCGACCGCGACCCCACCAAGGAGCCTTACATCCAGTGGTTCGGCCCCGAGCGCGCGAAGAAGCAGACCACCTTCGGCGCGCGCGACCCGAGTGGCTTTCACGAATACCACGTGTTCGAGGCGCAGGGCCAGAAGTTCATGGTGCTGTCGCTGTCGTGGCGCATCTCCGCCGCGGGCATTGCCTGGGCTCGCCAAGTGATTGCGAAGAACCCGACGCTGCCCGTCGTTCTGGTGAACCACCAGTTGCTGAATATCGACGCCGACGGCAAGAGCCCGCTCGAAACCGATTACGGCAGGATGCTCTGGGAGAAGCTGATCCGCGACAACGACCAGATCTTCATGACGCTCAACGGCCACCATCACGGCGCCGCGCACCTCACGAAGACCAACGACTTCGGCCACAAGGTCGAGGAGATGGTGGTCGATTACCAGATGGCCTACCAAGGCGGCAACGGCCTGATGCGCCTCTACGAATTCGACCTGACGAACAAGCAGATCAAGGTGCTGTCGTTCTCGCCCTGGGTGCCGCAGAAGCCGGCCAATACGCTGAATACCTTCGACCAGGCAGTGCTCACCACCCCCAACGAAGCCTTCGTCATCGACGTGGACTTCGCGCAGCGCTTCGCGGGGTTCAACAAGAGCTTCGGCACCGGCAGCGCCACCATCGACAGCTCCCTGGTAGACCAGGCCCGCGCGATGATCCTGGCCAACTACAAGGACCCGGCGACGGTCGAGCAGCGGCCCGCCGCGAATTCGGACGACTACCCGAAGGTCGCGAACACGCTGGCGCACTGGCGCTTCTTTGGCGGCGCGGTCAACCAGCCGGTGCTGCCGGGCACCGTCGTCGCGGACGTCACGGGCAACAACCCCCTGCACCGCGATGCGCTGAACCAGGGCGGCATCGTCGGCGCCGCCGATGGCGACATCGTGTGGACCGACGACCGGCACTACCTGTCGGCGGCGCCGGGCTCGGTGCGCTTCCTCAACACCAACAAGAACACGCCGCGGCTGAGCTACTTCCTCACCGACGCGGCGGCGCCGATCAACGCGCAGACGCTGGAGAACGGCTACACGGTCGAGGCCTTCATCAAGATCGACAAGAGCTGGGCCAGCGGCAACCAGGCGTGGATGAACATCATGACGCGCGACGGCCGCCGCGGCGATCTGGCTGGCTACTCGGGTGGCGATCCGGAGTCTCCGCCGATGCTGTTCGCCATTTCGAGCCTGCGCGAGGTGCAGTGGGAGGTGGTGCCGAGCCCGGCCGGCACGCGCGCGCCCAAGGCCAATTGGTCAGGCGAAGTGATTGCCGACCGCTGGGTGCACGTCGCGATCGTGAACGACCCGGTGTCGCACGACACCACGATGTACGTCGAAGGCGCGCCGGTGCTGCGCAATGCGTCGGCCATCCCGGGCTTGGCCACGCTTTCGGCCACCTCGCCGTGGGTGGTGGGCGGCGGCTCGTGGGACGGCGCTCGCGCCGACGGCTTCTTCGGCAACATCGGCGAGGTGCGCGTGGTGGCGGCGGCTTTGACGCCGGCGCAGTGGCTGACGTCGCGCAAGGCGGCATGAGCCGTTGGATTTCTTTTCGGGGATGAATTGCGGGGCTGATCCCGGGAGCATGGGATTCTTGCTATTCCGCACGGGTCTGCAATAACCCGCTCGAGTTGCCGATCGCCAGCAAGGCCTTTGATTGGGCTGCGCTGTCGGTCGGCCGCATCTCCATTTTTTGCATTGGGTCTTACGCAAATTGACCATTTAGAATAATTGGAAAGGTAATTCACGGGGAGGTGGGCGTGGCGCTCATTTTTAAAACAATATTCTTATTCGTTTTATTGCAATTGAGCAATTTGGCTTATTTGCCGGATGCAGAGGCGCAATGAGCCGCCGCGTCAGCATCCAGACGCCGCTGGGCGAGGCGTTGCAATTTCGCCAATTGGTGGGCCGCGAGGCACTGAGCCAGCTCTACGCGTTCGACATTGAACTGCTGGGCAGCAGTAACGGCATCGACCCCAAGGCGCTGCTGGGCAAGGCGGCCACCGTGGCGGTGGAAACCGAGGGCGGCGTGCGCTACCTCGGCGGCATCGCCACCCGGTTCGGCCTGCAGCAAGAAGACGCGCGCCATTCCTTCTACCGCCTGCAATTGCGTCCCTGGTTGTGGCTGGCCACGCGGCGCAGCGACTTCCGCATCTTCCAGGGCAAGAGCGTGCCCGACATCGTCATGGAAGTGCTCGGCAGCTACGGCTACCCCATCGAGAAGAAGCTCACGCGCGGCGACTACCGGCGCTGGGACTACTGCGTGCAGTATCACGAGAGCGACTTCAACTTCGTCTCGCGCCTGTGCGAACTCGAAGGCCTCTACTTCCACTTCCGGCACGAGGCGAGCCAGCACGTGCTCGTGTTCGCAGACGACATCGCGAACTCGCACAACCCGCTGCCCGGCGGGGAGGAGGTGCGCTACCACCCGCTGGAGAAGTCCGGCATGGGCCAGCGCGAGCGCATCTACGCGTGGGAGATCGCCGAAGAGGTGCGACCCGGCCATCACTACAACGACGACTACGACTTCGAGAAGCCCAAGGCCGAGCTGTCGCACCTGCGGCAGATGCCGCCCGGGCACGACCACGACGCCTACGAACAGTACGAATGGCCGGGCGGTTTCGTGCAGCACGGCGACGGCGAGACCTATGCGCGCATCCGCAACGAAGAACAGCTCAGCCAGCGCAATCGCGTCACCGGCAGATCCAACCTGCGCGAGCTGGCCACCGGCCACACCCTGCGGCTGACCGGCCATCCCAGGGCCGACCAGAACCAGCAGTACCTGCTCGTGGGCGTGAGCTACCACCTGCAGGAGAACCTGCAGGCCAGCGAAGGCGCCGACGGCACCGAAGGCTCCGTGCAGCGCTTCGCCTTCGAGGCTCAGCCCACCAGCTACGCGTGGCGCCCGCCGCGCACCACCCCCAGGCCGCGTACACGCGGCCCGCAGACGGCCAAGGTGGTGGGTCCGGCGGGCGAGGAGATCTGGACCGACCAGTACGGGCGCATCAAGGTGCAGTTCCACTGGGACCGCATTGGCCAGGACAACGAGAACTCCAGTTGCTGGGTGCGCGTGTCCACCGCATGGGCCGGCACCACCTTCGGAATGACCAGCGTGCCGCGCATCGGCATGGAGGTCATCGTCGACTTCCTCAACGGCGACCCCGACTACCCCATCGTCACCGGCTGCGTGCACAACGCCGACACCATGCCTGCGTGGGAGCTGCCCGGGCAGAAGCACCTGTCGGGCATCCGCAGCCGCGAGTTGGGTGGGGGCCGAGGCAACCACATCGTGCTCGACGATACGGCAGGGAAGATCCAGGCGCAGCTGCGCAGCGATCACCAGGCCAGCCAGTTGAGCGTTGGGCATATCGGGCGCATCGAGGACACGGCTGGGCGCAAGGAGCCACGAGGCCAGGGCTTCGAGCTGCGTACCGATGGGCATGGGGCGGTGAGATCGGCCAAAGGATTGCTGGTGACCACCGAGGCGCGGGCCAACGCGCAGGCGCACATGACGGACATGGGCGAGACCGTGGGCCGCCTCACGCAGGCGCGCGACATGCACGAAGGCCTGAGCGAAGTGGCACGGGGTGCGCAGGCGCACGACGCCGGCGACCAGGACGAGGTCACGGAGATCCTCAAGGCGCAGAACGACGCCATCAGGGGCCAGGGCGGCAACCGCGAGCAGGGCGACTTCCCCGAGTTCCAGGAGCCGCACCTGACGCTGGCCAGCGCCCGCGGCCTGCAGACCGTGGCGCAAGGTTCCACCCACATCGTGAGCAGCGAGCACACCGCGCTCACCAGCGGCGGCCACACCAGCGTGAGTGCGGGCAAGAGCCTGCTGGTAAGCGTGCAAAGCGCGATCCGCCTGTTCGCCGCCAAGGCCGGCATGCGGCTGGTGGCGGCCAGCGCCGACATCGACATCAAGGCGCTGAAGGACAGCGTCAACGTGCTGGCCAAGCTCAACATCACGCAGACTGCCAACAAGATCACCATCCAGGCGAAGGAAGAGGTGGTGATCAACGGCGGCTCGAGCTACAGCCGCTGGAGCTCTGGCGGCATCGAGCACGGCACCTCCGGTACCTGGCGCGAGCACGCCGCGGTGCACAGTCTGGTCGGGCCGGCCAGCGAGGGCAAGCCTGCGCTGCCCAATCCGCCGCAGGTGCCCAAGGGCCAGCTCGATCTCTACCACCAGTACATCAAGCCGACCGGCGAGAAGCACCAGGGCGTGGCGCAGGGCGATTTCACCGTGGTCGATTCGGAAGGCGGCACGCACGCCGGAACGCTGGACCGCAACGGCTTCGCGAGCGTCGCAGGCCTGCCTATCGGCACCGCCAAGGTGACCTTCGGCAAGGACCCTCGCGATCCGTGGGAGGAGGGCAGCTACTTCGGCACGCCGCAGGACTGGAAGGGCAAGGCCCCGGCCGGCGGTGGCTTCGATGCGGCCGGCGCTGCATCGGGCGTCTCGGGGCTGCTCGGCGGGGCGGGCGGCGGCGCCGCGGCCGCGCAGGCCGGCGGCGCGGGCCCCCGCCCCCAGGGCGCGCGCCAGCTCGGCCCGGCCGCCGCGGCCCCCGCCCCGGCCCCGCAACCCCGGG
>NZ_JBGLYU010000043.1:0-52727 GCF_047304235.1 Variovorax sp. Varisp36 | reverse complement strand
CACCCCCGCATCCCCGGCCCCCACCGGCAGCAGCGACCGCTTCGCGATCCAGTGCGAGGTGCTGCGGCTGTCCATCCGGCCCATCGGCCCGGTGCTGCTGGTGCAATACCTGCTGAACTGCGGCGTGGCGGCGCTCTTCGCCTGGCAATACTCGGTGCCGCGCGCGCTGGTGTGGATCGCACTGGTCACCGGGGTGACGGTGATGCGCGGCTTCTTCCCGCAGCGCCTGCCCGAGCCCTTCACGCCCGAAAACCTGCGCGAGGAACAGCGCACGCACACGCTGCGCACGGCCATCTGGGAACTGGCGCACGGGCTGGCCGGCGTGCTGCTGTTCGACCCTGCGCGCGCCGACCTGCAGCTGCTGCTGGGCCTGATCCTGATGGGCATGACGCTGTCGTCGGCCTTCTCGGTGTCGTTCTATACGCCGGCCACCCAGTTGGCGATCACGCTGCTGCTGGCGCCGATCATCGTCACCGGCCTCTGGCTGGGTGCGCCGGTGATGATGGCCGTGGCGGTCATCGGCATCGGGCTGATCGCGATGATGTGGAAGCTGGTGGCCGAGCGCTCGCGCCAGCTCGAGGAGAACATCGGCCTGCGGCTCAACGAGCGCACGCTGCGCGAACAGGCGCTGGCCGGCCTGCGCGCCTCCGAGCTGGCGCAGGCCGAGCGGCTGCGCTTCTTCTCTGCCGCCAACCACGACCTGCGCCAGCCGGTGATGGCCATCGGCCTGCAGGCCGAAGTGCTGCGCCAGCAGCTGAACAGCGGCGCGGACATGGAGGCGGTTCAGTACACCGTGGGCTCGCTGGCGCGCGCGCAGCAGGCGCTCGAAGGGCTGACCAACCAGCTGCTCGAAATCGGCCGCATCGAGGCCGCGGTCGATCCGCTGCGTCCGGCGGCAGTGGCTCTGGCGCCGCTGCTGCTGGGGCTGGCGCGGCAGGCAGGCGACGGCCGGGTGCTGGTGCGCTGCCCGCACGACGCCATCGCCTGGAGCGACACCGTGTCGGTGCGCCGCGTACTCGCCAACCTGGTCGACAACGCCGTCAAGTTCACGCCGCGCGGGCGGGTGCTGCTGGCGGTGCGGGCGCGCCGGCGCGGCACCGGCCGGGCCTGGCGCGTCGAGGTGCGCGACAGCGGCATCGGCATCGCGGCCGACGCGCAGCAGCGCGTGTTCGACGACTTCGAGCAGATCGGCAACGTCGAGCGCAACCTGCAGCGCGGCCACGGGCTGGGCTTGGCGATCGTGCGGCGGCTGGCGGCGCAGCTCGGCATTGCGGTGTCGCTTCGCTCGGCGCCGGGGCGGGGGTCGGTGTTCAGCTTCGAGCTGCCTGCCGCGCCCGACGGCGCGATGGTGGCGGCGCGCCCTGCTTCCGTGCCGCAGGGCGACGGCGCCGATGCAACGCACACGCTGCGCCCCGGGCTCGCAGTGCTGGTGGTGGAAGACAACACGGTGGTGGCCGACAGTCTCAGTGCCCTGCTGCGGCAATGGGACGTGGAGCCGCGCGTCTATGCCAGCGCCGCCGAGGCGCTGGCGCTGGCCGACCTGCGCGCGCTCGACGCGGCGCTGTGCGACATCCGCCTGCCGGGTGCGCTCGACGGCATCGCGCTGGCCGACAAGCTGCAGCGGCAGAAGCCGTCGCTGGCGATCGCGCTGATTTCGGCCGACATCAACGAAGCCACCCAGCGGCTCGCCGCCGAGCGTGGCTGGCATGCGCTGCGCAAGCCGGTGCAGCCGGACGAACTGCGCGGCGTGCTGCTGAGGGCGCAACAGCCGTCGCAGGGCTGAGGCCGGCAGGGCGGCGGGCTGGCACGGGCCGTGCGGTGATGTCATCGCTTCCGATATATGCTCCGCGCACAGGCCGCCTGTCCTGCTCACGATGTCCGCCGACACATCCTCATCCCCCCTCGCCGCCGACCCGCGCTACGACCCGTTCACGATGGCGCTGCACTGGCTGCTTGCGGCCCTGATCGTGGGCTCGTTCGGCGTAGGGCTCTACATGACGGGGCTGCCGTTCTCGCCGCTGCGCCTGAAGATCTACAGCTGGCACAAGTGGGCGGGCGTCACCATCCTTGCGCTGTCGGCGCTGCGGCTGCTGTGGCGGCTCGGGCATCGTCCACCGGCGCTCCCGCCGGGCATGTCGGCGCTCCAGCTGGCGAGCTACCGCATCAGCCACACGCTGATGTACCTGCTGTTCTTCGCGGTGCCGCTGTCCGGGTGGGCCTACAGCTCGGCCATGGGCATGCCGGTGGCGTGGTTCGGCGTGCTGCCGCTGCCCGACTTCGTGCCGGTCGACCACGCCTTCGCCGAGGCGGTGCTGCAGCCGCTGCACCGCAACTGCGCCTTCGTGCTGGCGGGCGTCACGCTGCTGCACGTGGCGGCGGTGCTCAAGCACCACTGGATCGACCGCGACGGTCTTCTCAAACGCATGTGGCCCCGGCCACGCAAGGAACCAGCTCGATGATCAAGCGCCCGTTTTTCCGTCTCGCGCCGTCGCTCGCGGCGCTGGCTTTCGCCACCCTGGTGCTGCCGGCCGGCGCCGAGCCCGCAGCGGCCAAGCTCGTGGCCGACAAGAGCCAGATCGTCTTCGTCAGCAAGCAGATGGGCGTGCCCGTGGAAGGCACGTTCAAGAAATTCGACGCGCAGGTGGCCTTCGATCCGAAGAAGCCCGAGGGCGGCACCGTCGCGCTGCAGATCGACACGGCCAGCGCCGGCTTCGGCGTCCCGATGAGCGATGCGGAGCTGCCCAAGCAGCCGTGGTTCGACGCCGCGCACTTTCCGCAGGCAAGCTTCCAGTCGAGCGCCATCAAGGCGCTGGGCGACGGCAAGTTCGAGATGGCGGGCAAGCTCACCATCAAGGGCATCGCCAAATACGTGACGGTGCCCGTCAGCATCGCCGCGGCCGGCGGCAAGGAGGCGGTTGCCACGGGGAGCTTCACGATCCAGCGGCTCGACTACAAGGTGGGCGAAGGCGAATGGACCGACACCTCGACGGTCGGCAACGACGTGCAGGTGCGCTTCAGGTTCACGCTCACGGGCTTCGGGCCGCTGTGAAGCGCCAGGCTGTCCGCCTCTCACTCACTTTCCTCTTTCCTCCCGCATCCAACGCCATGAAAAAGCTCCTTCTCGCCGCGGCCCTGTCGGCCGCCGCATTCACCGGCAGCGCCACGGCGCAGCAACAGCAACTGCCAACGGAGTTCGCCCCGGCCGTGGCCGCCAAGCCCGCGGGCGGGCCGGCGAAGAACGCCAACTACGTGATCGATCCGACCCACACCTTCGTGATGTACGAGATGGGGCACTACGGCACCACCACCAACCGCGGGCGCTTCAGCACCAAGGACGGCTCCGTGCAGATTGACGGCACCGGCGCCAGCGGCAAGGTCGACATCACGATGGACATCAGCTCCATCAACACCGGCGTCGACCTGCTCAACCGCCATGTGCAGAGCAAGGATTTCTTCAACGTGGCCGAGTTTCCGACCGGCCGCTTCGTGGCCGACCGCATCGATTTCAGCGGCGGCAAGGTGACCGACGTGCCCGGCACGCTCACGCTGATGGGCCAGACCAGGCCTGTGACGCTGAAGGCCGTGCGCTTCAACTGCTACCTGAGCCCGCTGATCAACCGCCAGGTGTGCGGCGGCGACTTCGAGACCACGGTGGAGCGCAGCGACTGGGGCATCACCTGGGGGCTGAACTTCGGCTTCGAGAACAAGGTGAAGCTGCTGGTGCAGGTCGAAGCGGTCAACGTGCAATGACACCGCTGCCCGGCCTCGCCGGCGCCACGAGCACCAGCTAGAGCAAGCTCTCCGGCGTCAGCGGCGCCAGCAATTCGAGCATGACCCGGCCCCAGAAACTGGAGTCGGGCTCCTCGGTCAGCACGGTGAGCTTGCCGGCATCCTCGCTGACCCATTCGATGCGCGACTCGTTGCTGCCTTCGGCAAAGCGCAGCCGGTAGGCGCCCTGCTGCTTGAGCACGTCGATGAGTTTCAGCGCCTGCTGCGCCATCTCGGCGCTGTGGATGATCAGCCCGATCTCGGTGTTGGCCGACTCCGAGCGCGGGTCGAAATTCATCGAGCCGACGAACAGCGTGCGCCGGTCGATCACGGCCGACTTGGCATGCAGCCTGCCCACCGAGGTGCCGAACAGGCCCAGCCGCACGCTGCGCCGGGTGCGCGTGGAGCTCAGCTCGTAGAGGTCGGCGCCGAGCTTGAGCATGTCGGGCCGGTAGCGGCGGTAGGCGGTGTGCACCAGCGGCTCGTCGGTGGCGGCCAGCGAATTGGTGACGACGCTGATCTTCACGTTGCGGTTGCGGATCTCGCGCATCACCTCCAGCCCCGTGGCGCCCGGGATCAGGTAGGGCGAGACGATGGTCACTTCGGAGCGTGCGCGGCGCATCTGCTCGACCACGTTGTAGCGCACGCTGTCGACGTCGAGCAGCGGCACGCCGCCGTAGGAGGCGGTCTTGCCGATCACGCGCTCGGGCGAATCGGCATAGGCCTCGGCGGTGGTCCAGATCAGGCCGAGCTTGCCGGCGTTCAGGTCTTCCACCATCGGGCTGTAGCCGAGCAGGTCGTTGGGCGCGGGCTTCGGCGGCGGTGGAGTGGTGTCGGGGCCGGTGACTGTGTCGAAGCGGCGCTGCAGCTCTTCGGCCGACAACTCGCTGCGCACCACCGACTGGATCGGCCGCACGTAGATGCTGTTCCAGTACTGGTCGAACAGGCTGCCCAGCCGCGGGATCAGCGCACCGGTGACGAAGGTGTCGAGGTCGAGAAAATTCTCGCCCGCGGTGCGCGTGAAGTACTGGTTGCCGATGTTGCGCCCGCCCGCCACCGCCATCGCGCCGTCGGCGATGAACAGCTTGTTGTGCATGCGCCGGTTGACGCGGCTGAAGTCGAACAGCGAGGCGGTGAAGCGCTTCAGGATGCTCGCGCGCCCGGCCGGGAACGGGTTGAACAGGCGCAGTTCGACGTTGGGCGTGGCGGCAAAGCCGAGCAGCAGTTCGTCCTCGCCCGAGGTGTAGAGATCGTCCATCAGCACCCGCACGCGCACGCCGCGCTGGGCGGCGTCGCGCAGGGTGCGCAGCAGGTAGCGGCCGGTCTCGTCGTTCTCGATCTGGTAGTACTGCACGTCGAGCGTGCGCTGGGCACGGCGGGCCAGCTGGATGCGGGTGTCGAAGGCGAAGTCGCCACCGGGCATCAGGCGAAAACCGCTCAGGTCGGGGTCGGGCTGCGAGGCCAGCGCGAGCTTGCCGAGTGCGGTGTCGGCCGAGACGGCCATGGCCTTGGTGGGTGCGCGCGGGGCCTCGTCGGGCAGGGTGGCGCAGCCGGTGGCGAGCAGTGCGAAAGCCGCGAACAACAGCGCCAGGCCCCAGCGCCAATACGGTCCAGGTCCGTTCGGGGAACACCGCGGAACCGGCTTTGCCGGGCCGCAGGTGTTGCCCCCTGCAAGGGGGTTGGCGAAGCGACACGAAGTGCGCATAGCCTGGGGGTGTGCCAAGTTACAGGGCTTTGCGCAGGTTCGCGGGCGCGATGCGCAGCGCCTCGCGGTACTTGGCCACGGTGCGCCGCGCGCACTCGATGCCCTGCTCTTTCAGCATCTCGGAGATCTGGCTGTCCGACAGCGGCTTCTTGATGCTCTCGGAACTCACGAACTGCTTGATCAGCGCGCGCACCGCGGTGCTCGACGCATTGCCGCCCGTCTCGGTGCCCAGCGCCGAGCCGAAGAAGTACTTGAGCTCGACGGTGCCGAACGGCGTGGCCATGTACTTGGCGGTGGTCACGCGCGAGATGGTCGATTCGTGCAGGCCCAGCTCGTCGGCGATCTCGCGCAGCACCAGCGGGCGCATCGCGAGTTCGCCATGCACGAAGTAGCTCTTCTGCCGCTCGACGATGGCGTTGCTCACGCGCAGGATGGTGTCGAAACGCTGCTGGATGTTCTTGATGAACCAGCGCGCCTCCTGCAGCCGCTGCGACAGCGCCTGGCTGCCCTCGCCCTTGTGCGACTTGAGCGCGCCGGCATAGATGTCGTGCACGCGCAGGCGCGGCATCACCTCGGGGTTCAACATGACGCGGAACTTCACGTTGGTGCCGCGGCCGGTCTTGGTGACGATCACATCGGGAATGACGATGTTGCGCTCCACGTCGACGAAGCGCCGGCCCGGCTTGGGCTCCAGCCGCGCGATGATCTGCAGCGCCGAGCGCACCAGCTCCTCGCTGCTGCGGGTGAGCGTGGCCAGGCGTTTGAAATCGCGGCGCGCAAGCAGCTCCATGGGCTGCTTGCAGACGGTGATGGCGGTCTTGCGGACCAGCGCCTCTTCGTCGGTCTCGTCCTCGCTGGCCATGGCGCGCAGCTGGATGCCCAGGCATTCGCCGAGGTCGCGCGCGCCTACGCCCGCGGGCTCCAGGCTCTGCAGCAGTCCGAGCGCCACCTGGAAGTGATGCACGAGGTCGTCGAACTGGTCGTTGTCGTCGCCAGCCAGGCCCGAGGCCAGTGCGGGCAGCGAGTCTTCGAGGTAGCCGTCGTCGTTGAGAGATTCGATGAGAAAGCGCAGCGCGGCGCTGTCGTTCTCGTTCAGGCGCAGGCTCAGCGCCTGGCGGTGCAGGAACGACTGCAGCGACTCCTGGCTGCGCGCGAGTTCGGTAGCGTCGGCACGTTCGTCGTCGCCGAGGTTGTTCTGGCGCGCGGGCGCGTCGCTGCCCCACTCGCTGTCGTCGGGCGCCGCCATGTCGACGGTGCCGTCGCCTTCCCAGTCGGGCTCACGCTCGGCGATCTCGGCAGCTGGCCCGTCGGTATCCGCCGTGGTGGTGCTGGTGGTCTCGGCGGGCGCACTGGCGGCCGAAGGCGCGAAGTCGCTCTCGCCCTCATCGCGCGGAACCGGCGCATCAGCCGTGTCGAGCCCGAATTCCTCGCGCGCCGCTTCTTCCGCGGTGCGTTCGAGGAACGGGTTTTCGTCCAGCATCTGCTCGACTTCCTGGCTCAGTTCGAGCGTGGAAAGCTGAAGCAGCCGGATGGACTGCTGCAGCTGTGGCGTCAGTGCCAGATGCTGCGAGACGCGAAGGGACAGCCCTTGCTTCATGAGGAAATGGCCCCCCCCCAGGCTGCGCGCTTCGCGCTACGCCAACCCCCTACCGGGGGCGGGCCGGCCGCTTCGGGCGGCCGTGCGCGGCGGCCCCCGCGAGGAAGCTCCGCGCGGACGGTGGCCACGATGATCCTTGACCCTCGCCGCACGATCACATCCGGAAGTGTTCGCCCAGGTACACCCTGCGTACTTCGGCGTTGTCGACGATCTCCGAGGGTGTGCCTTGTGCCAGCACATGCCCGTCGCTGATGATGAACGCGTGATCGCAGATGCCCAGCGTCTCACGCACGTTGTGGTCGGTGATGAGCACGCCGATGCCGCGCTCCTTCAGGAAGCTGATGATCCGCTGGATTTCGATCACCGCGATCGGGTCGATGCCGGCGAAGGGCTCGTCCAGCAGGATGAAGCGCGGCTGGGTGGCCAGCGCGCGCGCGATCTCGACGCGGCGGCGCTCGCCGCCCGACAGCGCCAGCGCGGGCGAGTCGCGCAGGTGGTCCACCCGCAGGTCGGCCAGCAGTTCGGACAGGCGCTCTTCGATGTGCTGCTTCGACAGTGGCGCCATCTTGCCGTTGGCATCGGGCTCGCTCTGGAGCTCGAGCACGGCGCGCACGTTTTCCTCGACCGTGAGCTTGCGGAAGATCGAGGCCTCCTGCGGCAGGTAGCTCAGGCCCATGCGGGCGCGGCGGTGGATCGGCATGTGGGCGATGGGCTCGCCGTCGATGGTGATGTCGCCCGCATCGGCGCGCACCAGCCCCACGATCATGTAGAACGAGGTGGTCTTGCCCGCGCCGTTCGGCCCGAGCAGCCCGACGACTTCGCCCTTCTGCACGTCGAGCGAGACGTCCTTCACGACCGTGCGGCTGCCATAGCTCTTCTTCAGGCCGCGCGCGACCAGGCGGCTGCCCGGCGTGCTGTTGGCGTCCTGCGATACAACGGATTCGATCACTTGCGGGTTTCTCCCTCGTCACCGAGCGTGGTGCTCGGGCGCAGGCCCTTGCCGGGCGCCGGGGTGGGCGCCGGCGGCGGCGCCTTGGCGCCGGCCGGGGCGCCGGCAGCGGGCGCACCCGGCGCGGTCGCGGCCTTGGGGGTCAGGATGGTCTTCACGCGGCCACCCGGGGTGGCCGCGTTGACGGCGGTGTTCGGCGGCACGGTGGAACCGTTGACCGTGTAGGTGTCGTTGCTCTGGTCGTAGACGATCAGCGCGCCCTGGCTTTCGTCGTTCGGCGTGGCGCCGATCAGGCGGCGCATCGTGGCGTTGCGGATGAACTTGACATTGTCGGCGCGGCTGTCGTACTCGATGACGTCGGACTCGCCCTCGATCCACTCGTCGGGCGCATTGCGCTTCTGCTTGTAGTAGGCCCGCTTGCCGGGCGCGGCGGTGACCACGCCGTACTGGTAGCCCTCGGCGTCCTGGCGCACGTCCAGCCGCGCGCCGCGGATGATGATCGTGCCCTTCGTTACCAGAACGTTACCGGTGAACACGCTGGTCTGCTTCAGGTCGTCGTAGCGCATCGAATCGGACTCGATGTTCATCGGCTTGGCGCGGTCGGCGGTCTCGGCCGCGGCGCCCGAGGCGAGGCCGGCCAGCAACAGCGCGCCGGCGGCCAGGCGGCCGATGCGACGAAGGAAGGAAGTGGTGGGGTGAGAGTGCAATGTCATAGAGGCACGAAACTTGCTCGGCATTGTATGCGGCTGATTGCGTCAGCCCCGCCCGCACAGATGAAAAAGCCCGCCGAAGCGGGCTTGACTTTCCTTCTGGTTCTACCAGAAACACCGCGGAACCGGCTCCGCCGGGCCGCAGGTGTTGCCCCCTGCAAGGGGCAGGCGAAGCGACACGACGTGCGCGCAGCCTGGGGTCAGCCCTTCCTTGCTTCGCCGACCAGATAGTTCACGACCTGAAGCACTTTGGTCATGTTGCCGGCGGTTTCCCCATCCACATACCAGCGGCCGGCCACGGCCATCGCCGGCACGCCGGCGACCTTGTAGGCGTCGGTCATCTGCGAAGCGCGCTTGGCCTTGCTGGCCACGCCGAACGAGGTGAAGACCTCCTTGAACTTGGCGCCGTCCAGGCCATTGGCCGCTGCCCAGGCAATGATGTTGGCGTCGCCGTTCACATTCTGGCGCTGTGCGTGGATCGCGTTGAAGACCTTCGGCTGGAATTCGTCGACCTTGCCCATGGCCTCGAGCGCATAGTACAGGCGCTGCTTGGCCTCGACGTCGTTGCCCACGAAGGGCACGGGAATGCGGCGGAACGCCACTTCCTTCGGCACGGTCTTGAGCCAGGCTTCCAGCGCCGGTTCGAAGTCGTTGCAGTGCGGGCAGTTGTACGAGAAGAACTCGACCACTTCGATCTTGCCGGCTGGCGCGTCGACCGGTACGCGCTTGTCGAGCGCCAGGTACTCGGTGCCGGCCTTGGGCGCGCGCGCCTGGGCGTGCGCGGTGTTGCCAGCCAGCGAAAGCAGGCCCAGCGAAGTGGCGGCCAGCGAAAAGTCACGACGTTTCATTGAAAAGGTTCTCCAGTTGGTACGCAGACTGAGCCGGCGCGCGGCGGGGAGTTCCCCCGCACCCGGCGCGCCCAGGGCAACGATGAATGGTGGCGGCAAATGCCGCGGCGCGAAGCTTAGGGGCTATTCGTGTCGGCCGCCGGGTCAGCGCTGCACGCGAACCAGCGCCGAATCCATGCCGCCGCCGTCGAGCCGCTCCTTGAGGCGATCGGCGTCGTCCTTCTTGTTGAAGGGGCCGGCGCGCACGCGGTAGACGGTGCGGCCCGCCTGCTCGCGCTCGGTGACCTTGGCCTCGACGCCCATCAGCGACAGCTTGGCGCGCTGCGCCTCGGCGTCGTCGGTGGTGCGGAAGGCGCCGGCCTGCACGAAGTACATGAACGGATCGGCGCCTGAACTGCTGCTGGCGTTGCTGTTGTTGCTGCTGCTCGGCGCGGCCGAGGCAGTGGTCGTGCCGGAGCCCGAAACGTTGCCCGAGCGCGCGCGGGCGAGGTCGCCGAGCGGATCGTTCGATGCCGGCAGGGAGTTGGCTTCGGCCGGCACCGGCGCAGGGCGCGGCGGCTTGGGCGCCACCACCACGGGCACGGGGGGTGCGGTCGTGGGCGGGGCGGTAGCCGGGGCCACGGCGGTGGTTGCCGGCTCGCCGGTGACGGGATTGACTGGGGCGGCCGGGGCCGCCGGCGCGGGCTTGGCGGCGCCGGCCTTGCCGGCCAGCGGCGCGTTCGGGTCCCAGTCGCGGTTCTTGCGGGCTTCGGCCTCGTCCTGCTCGGCGCCGCCGCGCTGCGTCTTGGTCACGAACGGGATCGGCACCTTGGTCACGTAGACCGCGATGCCCAGCGCGACGCCCAGGCCGAGCACCAGCCCGATGATCAGGCCGATGACGATGTTGCCGCGTTGTCTGGTTGTCTTCTTCATGGTGAGGAGTTCACATCTTGCTCGGCGCACTGACGCCGAGAATCGCGAGGCCATTGTGCAGCACCTGCGCGGTCGCGGCGACCAGCGCCAGGCGGGCCAGCTTGACCTTTTCGTCGTCGACCAGGATGCGCTCGGCGTCGTAGTAGCTGTGGTAGCTGGCGGCCAGCTCGCGCAGGTAGAACGTGACGTCGTGCGGGGCAAAATCCTTGGCCGCGGCCGTCAGCATGGCCGGGTACTTGGCCAGCAGCAGCATCAGCGCCTGGGCGGCCGGGCTTTCGAGCGGCGACAGGTCGACGTCCTTGAGCGTGGCGGCGTCGCCGCCCCAGCCGGCCAGCACCGAGCAGATGCGCGCATGCGCGTACTGCACGTAATAAACCGGGTTGTCGTTGTTTTTCGTCACCGCGAGGTCGACGTCGAAGGTGTATTCGGTGTCGGGCTTGCGGCTGAGCAGGAAGAAGCGGATGGCATCGGTGCTGGTCCACTCGATCAGGTCGCGCAGCGTGACGTAGCTGCCGGCGCGCTTGCTGATCTTGACCTCTTCGCCGCCCTTCATGACGCGCACCATGGTGTGCAGCACGTAGTCGGGGTAGCCCTCGGGAATGCCTTCGCCGGCCGCCTGCAGGCCGGCGCGCACCCGGGCGATGGTGCCGTGGTGGTCGGTGCCCTGGATGTTGATGACCTTGTGGAAGCCGCGCTCCCACTTGGCGATGTGGTACGCGACGTCGGGCACGAAATACGTGTACGTGCCGTCCTGCTTCTTCATCACGCGGTCCTTGTCGTCGCCGTAGTCGGTCGACTTCAGCCACAGCGCGCCGTCCTGCTCGTAGGTCTTGCCGGCGGCTACGAGCTTCTGCACCGCAGCCTCGACGCGGCCGCTGGTGTACAGGCTGGACTCCAGGTAGTACTGGTCGAAGCGCACGCGGAAAGCCTGCAGGTCCAGGTCCTGCTCGCGGCGCAGGTAGGCCACGGCGAACTCGCGGATGGCGTCGATGTCCTCGATGTCGCCGCTGGCGGTGACTTCGCGGTCTTCCGACTTGACGGTCCTCTTCGCCTTGAAGTCGGCCGCGATATCGGCGATGTAGTCGCCGTTGTAGGCCGGGGCCTTGTCGCCGCTGGGCCACTCGGCATCGCCGGGCTTGAAGCCGCGGGCGCGCAGCTGCGTGCTGTTGGCCAGCGTCTGGATCTGCACGCCGGCGTCGTTGTAGTAGTACTCGCGCCAGACGCTCTCGCCCTGCGAGGCGCGCAGGTTGCAGATGGCGTCGCCGAGCGCGGCCTGGCGGCCGTGGCCGACGTGCAGCGGGCCGGTCGGGTTGGCCGAGACGAACTCGACCAGCACCTTCTCGCCGGTGGCCGGCTGCTGCCCGAAAGCATTCGCGGCGGACAGCACCTCGCGCACGATCTGCTGCTTGGCCGCCGTCTTCAGGCGGATGTTGAGGAAGCCGGGGCCGGCGATCTCGATCGCCTCGACCCATTGGCCGAAAGCGGGGGTGGCGAGCAGCGCAGCGCTCAGTTGCTCGGCCAGCTCGCGAGGCTTGCGCCCTAGCGGTTTGGCGAACTGCATCGCGGCCGTGCTGGCGAAATCGCCATGCGCAGCCACCTTGGGCGACTCGAACGCGGCTTTGGAGCCGGCGCCGGGCGAGAGGGATTCGAGCGTGTTCGCGAGCGCCGCGAGCAGCTCCTGTTTGACCAATAGCATCCGCGAATTTTACCGGGGGCAAACCCGGGCCCAATTAACGATCGTCATCCGATTGTTGTCTTCGGCCGTTAGGAGGGCCGGCCCCAAAGGCGGGGCTCCTGTCACAACTCAACCCTGCAAGGACATATCACCATGAAGAAGCTCCTTTCCCTGGTCGCACTCGGCGCTTGTCTTTCCTTCGGTGCCGCACAGGCGCAAGACAAGGCGGCCGCGCCTGCGGCAGCCCCGGCCGCTGCGGCCGCACCCGCCGCCAGCTGCGAAGCCAAGGCGGTCGACAAGAACGGCAAGGCCCTGGCAGGCGCCGCCAAGAGCAGTTCCATCAAGAAGTGCGAAAAGGAAGCCAAGGCTGCAGCGACCCCCGCATGCGCAACCAAGGCGGTCGACAAGAACGGCAAAGCTCTGGCCGGCGCCGCCAAGAACAGCTTCATGAAGAAGTGCACGGCGGATGCAGCCAAGGCCTGAAAACGGCACTGCTTGTGAAACGAGGCCCGCCGCGTGCGGGCCTTTTTCATGTCCGTGACCGGCCCTGAAGTCCGGCGAACCCGTGCGATTCTTCCCGCCCGGAGGCCTACTTGCCGAAGCCCCGCGCCAGGAACACCGCCACCAGCGGAATCAGCGCGATCAGGTGCGCCTGGATCATCACCAGCCGGCGCGTCTTCTTGACGTCGGCCTCGGCCGGCAGCTTGCCGGTGGCGCGCAGCGTCTTGCGCCAGCGGAAGTAGGTCAGCGTCGGGAAGATCGAGATCACGCCGACGATGATGAAGAGCCCCAGCTTCACATGCAGCAGCGGGTTGGTCCAGTACCAGGCCGTGCCCTTCACGCCCCACCAGGTGCGCGCGATGCCCGTGGCGAGCACCGCGATGGCGGCCATGCCGTAGACCATGTCGACCCTGGCCAGCCGCTCCACCACGGCCGCGTTGAGCCACTGCACACGGCACAGCGCCGCTTCGCTGGAAATGAAAACGACCATCGTCAGGATGGCGAGCAAATGCAGATAGGCGAGGATGGCTTCGAGCGTCATCGTTGGCTTTCAAGGCTGTGACTCGCCCCCAGGCTTCGCGCACTTCGTGTCGCTTCTCCTTCCCCTGCCGGGGGCAACACCTGAGGCCCGGCAAAGCCGGTCCCTCGGTGTTCCGCGAAGAAGCCGCAATCACCTTCAGCGTGGGTGGAGCGTCAATGGAATTGGAATGTAAACAGATTGTGACGCGGCGAAAGCGCTCTACGCCCTCCCGCCCCAGAATTCCGGCTTCCCGTACTGCTCCTTGAGGAAATCAAGCCACAGCCGCACCCGCAGCGGCAGGTGCTTGGCGCCCGCGAACACCGCGTAGATGCCGTTGGGCGGCGCGGCGAATTCGTCGAGCAGCGGCACCAGCAGGCCGGCGTCGATCTCGGCCTCGACCTCCCAGGTGCTGCGCCATGCAATGCCGTGGCCTGCCAGGCACCAGTCGTGCAGCACCTGGCCGTCGGAGCAATCGAGCGGGCCGCTGGGGCGCAGGTGGATCAGTTCCTGCGTGCCGCTCTCGGCGGTAATGCGAAAGGCCCAGCCGCGCGTCTGCGAGGCATCGCTGGACAGCGCGAGGCAGGCAAAGCGCGAGAGCTCGCCCGGGTGCTTCGGCTTGCCGTGGCGCCGCACGAACTCCGGCGTGGCGACGCAGCGGCGGCGGTTGTCGGCCAGCCGCACGCTCACCAGCGAGGAATCCGGCAGGTCGCCCACGCGCACGGCGCAGTCGAAGCTCTCGCCGGTGACGTCGACCACGCGGTCGCTGAGGTTCAGCGAGATCGTCACTTCGGGGTGCAGCGCATGAAAGCGCGGCACGAGCGGCGCGACGTGGCGGCGGCCGAAGCCCGCTGGTGCGGTCACGCGCAGGTGGCCGCTGGCCTTGACGCCGCCGGCGCTCACGCTGGCCTCGGCGTTGGCGAACTCGGTCAGCAGGCGCTGGCAGTCTTCGAGAAAGGCACTGCCCTCGTGCGTGAGCGTGATGCGACGCGTGGTTCGCACCAGCAGCTTGACGCCCAGCCGCTCCTCGAGCGCATCGAGCCGGCGGCCCATGATGGCCGGCGCCACGCCTTCGGCCTTGGCCGCAGCCGTGAGACCGCCGCGGGTTGCGACGGAAACGAAGGATTCGAGCTGCTTGAGGCGGTCCATGGGGCGGAAACTATATCGCCCGCCTTGTTCCGCCCTCTTCTTTATTCGGGCTGCACGCCCGCCTCGCGCACCGCGGCGCCCCAGCGCGCGTGCTCCGACTTGATGTACTGCGCCGCCTGCTCCGGGCTGCCGCCGACGGGCGTACTGCCTTCGGCCAGCAGCTGAGAGATGGTCGCGGGCTTGGCCAGCGCCTTGTCGACGGCGGCACTGAGCTTCTTCACGATCTCGGGGCTGGTGCCGGCCGGCGCGACCAGCGCCTTCCAGTCCACCGCCTCGAAGCCCTTGTAGCTCTCGGCCACGGTGGGCACGTCCGGCATCACCGGCAGGCGCTTGGCCGAGGTGACGGCCAGCGCGCGCAGACGGCCGCCCTTGACCATCGAGAGCGCGCCCTGCGGCGTGGCGAACATGTAGTCGGTCTGGCCGCCGAGCAGGTCGGTGATGGCGGGCGCGGCGCCCTTGTAGGGCACGTTGAGCACCTTGAAGCCCGCGCGCTTGGCCAGCACTTCGCCAGCCATGTGGCCCAGCGTGCCGGTGCCTGCGAGCGCCTGGCGGATCTCGCCCGGCTTGGCCTTGGCGGCGGCGACCAGCTCGGCCAGCGTCTTGAACGGCGCGTCGGCACGCACCACCAGCACCACCGGCTGCGAGGCCACGACCGACACCGGCATCAGGTCCTTCAATGCGTCGTAGGGCATCTTCGGAAAAAGCGTCGGGTTGATCGCGAGGTTGGCGGTCTGGCCCAGGCCGATGGTGTAGCCGTCGGGCTTGGCCTTGGCCACCACGTCCATGCCGATGTTGCCGTTGCCGCCCGCGCGGTTGTCGACGATGAAGGTCCACTTGGTGTCGTCGGCCAGCTTCTGCGCGACAAGCCGCGCCACGATGTCGGTGGCGCCGCCGGGCGTGTAGGGAACGATGAGCCGCACCGGCTTGTCGGGCCAGGCGGTGTCGGCGAAGGCAGGTGCGGCGTTCAGCCATGCGGCGGCCGCGGCGCACGCCAGAAAGGCGCGCCGTGCATTGGAAAACATGAGTTCAGTCTCCGAGGGTGATGTTGTGCGTTTGGAGCGCGGCGATTTCCTCGTCGCTGTAGCCCACTTCTTTCAGCAGCTCGCGGCCGTGCTCGCCCACGCGCGGCGGCTGCAGGCGGATGCCCGGGCGTTCGCCGGCCAGCGTGAACGGCATGAGCGGCACCTTTGCCATGCTGCCGTCGTTCATGCGCACCGGCGCGAGGCCGCCGGTGGCGTTGAGGTGCGGATCGTCGAACAGCGCCTGCGGCTTGGTGATGGGCGCGAAGGGCAGCTCGTTCTTCTCGAACACCGCGGCGAGTTCGGCCGCGCTGTGGTTGGCGAGGTGCGAGCGAAGGATGGGCATCATCCATTCGCGCGCCAGCACGCGGTCGTTGTTGGTCTTCAGGCGCGGGTCGGCCAGCATCTCCTCGAGGCCGAAGGCCTTGCAGAAGATGGTCCACTGCTTGTCGCTCACCGCCGCCAGGAAGATCTGCTCGCCGTCCTTCACGGTGAACACGTCGTACACGGCCCAGGCCGAGATGCGGCTGGGCATCGGGTCGGCCGCCTTGCCGGTGGCGGCGAACTGCATCATGTGCTGCGCCACCAGGAACACGTTGTTCTCGAACAGCGCGGACTGCACCTCGCAACCCTTGCCGGTGAGATCGCGCTGGCGCAGCGCGGCCATGGCGCCGATGGCGCCGAACATGCCGCCCATGATGTCGTTCACGCTGGTGCCCGCGCGCAGCGGGTCGCCCGCGCGGCCGGTCATGTAGGCGAGGCCGCCCATCATCTGCACCACCTCGTCGAGCGCGGTGCGGTGGTCGTAGGGGCCGGGCAGGAAGCCCTTGTGGCTCACGTAGATGAGGCGCGGGTTGAGCTTGGCGAGCGTGTCGTAATCGAGCCCCAGCTTCTTCATGGTGCCGGGCTTGAAGTTCTCGCTCACGATGTCGGCGGTGGCGATGAGGCGCAGCGCGGCCTCCACGCCCTCGGGCTTCTTGAGGTCGAGCGCGATGCTCTTCTTGTTGCGATTGAAGGTCGGGAAGAAGCCCGATCCCGAGCCGAGCAACCGCCGCGTGCTGTCGCCCTCGATGGGCTCGACCTTGATGACCTCGGCACCGAGGTCGGCCAGCAGCAGGCCGCAGGTCGGGCCCATGACCATGTGGGTGAACTCGACGACGCGCACGCCGGCGTAGGGAAGTGGGTTGGCTTCAGACATGTGCGCTGGTTTCCTGGACAAAGCCCTGAACAAAACCTTTGGGCAGGCCGGCCTCGGGCGTCATGCCATAGACCGGTTCGCCGGGCAGCCCGGCCATGAGCGGCGCGCGCGCCGCGATGAGTTTTTCCAGGTCGATGCCGGTGCGCACGCCCATGGCCTCGAACATGAAGACGAGATCTTCGGTGACCGCATTGCCCGACGCACCCGGTGCATAAGGGCAGCCGCCGAGTCCGCCGAGCGAGGCATCGAAGGTGCGCACGCCCTCGTCCCACGCGGCGAGGCAGTTCGCGATGCCGAGGCCGCGCGTGTTGTGCATGTGGGCCGCGCCGGCGTGCTGGCCGAGTTCGGCGCGCAGCCGCTTGAACAGGCGGCGCACCTGTGCCGGGTTGGCATAGCCCACGGTGTCGGACAGGCCCGACTCGTCGGCACCGGCCTCGATGCACTGCGCGGCAAGGCGGATCACGTCGTCCTCCGGCACCAGCCCCTGCAGCGTGCAGCCGAAGGCGGTGGAGATGCCGGCCTCCAGCTTCACCTGCGGCGCGACGGCGTTGCGCAGTTCGGCGATGGCACGCACTTCTTCCACCATTTCCGTCGGCGTCTTGCGCACGTTGGCCAGCGAATGTGCCACGCTGGCCGACACCGGCATCGTGAGCTTGTGGACGCCCGCTTCGAGCGCGGCCTGCGCGCCCTTGCGGTTGGGCACAAGCGCCATCACCGTGAGGCCGGGCAGCGTGATGGCGTGGCGCACCACCTCGGCGGCGTCGGCCATCTGCGGCAGCAGCTTCGCGGGCACGAAGGAGGCGACCTCGATCTCGCGCACGCCGGCCGCATGAAGCGCGTCGATCCAGCGCAGCTTGTCGGCCGTCGGCATGGTGGCCTTGACCGATTGCAGGCCGTCGCGCGGGCCGACCTCGCTGATGAGGACGTCGGGGGGTGTCATCGGACTTGTCTCCTTGGGCTTGACTGTTCTATCTTATAGAACTATATTCCAACAAACAGAATTAGACAGTCGATCCAATCGAATGTCAAGCCACGCCATGCCCCGCAAAGCCCTGACCGAATCGGTGTCCGACCTCAATGCCGCCCCCGGCGGCGCCGCCGCGGTCGATCGCGCGCTGAGCCTGCTCTGCGCCTTCCAGCCGGGCGACGAGGCGCTGTCGCTCGCGCAGTTCGCCGAGCGCACGCAGCTCTACAAGAGCACGGTGCTGCGGCTGCTGGCCTCGCTCGAACATGCGCGGCTCATCCGCCGGCAGGACGACGGCCGCTACGCGCTGGGCATGGAGATCGCGCGGCTGCACGGGCTGTACGCGGCGTCGCTGTCGCTCGACCGCATCGTGCCGCCGGTGCTTCGCGCGCTCGCCGCAACAACGGGCGAAAGCGCCGCGTACCACGTGCGGCAGGACCAGGGCGACAGCTGGGTGCGGCTGTGCCAGTTCCGGGTCGACTCATCGCATGTGGTGCGCGACCACGTGCGCGCTGGCGACCTGCTGCCCAACGACCGCGGCGCGGGGGCGCGCGTGCTGATCGCCTTCGGACCCGAGGCCGAGCGGCCGCGCGGCACCAGGGAACGCAAGCTGTACGACGCCATCCGCACGCAGGGTTATTGCGCGCTGGTGGGCGACCGCACGGCCGAACTGGCGGGGATCTCGGCGCCGGTGTTCCATGCCGATGGCAGCCTCGCTGCGGCCGTCACGCTGACGATGCCCACGCACCGCTACGACGAGCGCTATATCGAGCCAGTGCGCGCGGCCGCGCGCGAGCTCACCGGGCAGGTCTGACGCCATCGCGGAAGAGCTTCGATTACCTCTATTTTTGTCACAGATAAATCCCGCCCCCGGCCCTTACTCGCCAGCAAAGTATCGAATAAAGTTCGGTTCAGGATTGCATCTTTCTCAAGGAGAAACCCCATGACCACTCGCACCACCGCCCACGGACTTCAGGTCGCGGCCGAGCTCCACCGCTTCATCGAAGACAAGGTCCTGCCCGCCAGCGGCGTGGCCAGCGACGTCTTCTGGAAGGGCTTCGACGCCATCGTCAGCGACCTCGCACCGAAGAACATCGCCCTGCTCGCCGAACGCGACCGCCTGCAGACCGAGATGGACACCTGGCACAAGAAGAATCCCGGTCCGATCGCCGACATGCCGGCTTACCGCGCCTTCCTCGAGAAGATCGGCTACCTGCTGCCGCAGCCCAAGGGCGCGAAGGCCACCACCGCGAATGTCGACTCCGAACTCGCGCTGCAGGCCGGCCCGCAGCTGGTGGTGCCGATCCTGAACGCACGCTATGCGCTCAACGCCGCCAACGCGCGCTGGGGCTCGCTGTACGACGCGCTCTACGGCACCGACGCCATTTCCGAAGCCGGCGGCGCCGAGAAGGGCAAGGGCTACAACCCCGTGCGCGGCGCCAAGGTCATCGAGTTCGCGCGCAACGTGCTCGACCAGGCCGCGCCGCTGGCCAACGGCTCGCACAAGAACGCCACCGGCTACAGCGTGAAGGACGGCAAGCTCGTCGTTGCGCTGCAGAGCAGCAGCACCGGCCTGGCCGACCCCGCCCAGTTCATCGGCTACCAGGGCGATGCGGCGGCACCGTCTTCCGTGCTGCTGAAGCACAACGGCATCCATCTCGACATCCGCATCGACCGCAACACCGCCATCGGCAAGACCGACGCGGCCGGCGTGAGCGACCTCGTGCTCGAAGCCGCGCTCTCGACCATTCTCGACCTCGAAGACTCGGTGGCCGTGGTCGACGCGGCCGACAAGGTGGTCGCGTACTCGAACTGGCTGGGCATCGTCGAAGGCACGCTCACGGAAGAAGTCGCCAAGGGCGGCAAGACCTTCACGCGCGGCCTGAACCCCGACCGCGAATACACCGGCGCCAACGGCCAACCCGTGAAGCTGCACGGCCGCTCGCTCATGTTCCTGCGCAACGTGGGCCACCTGATGACCAGCCCCGCCGTGCTGTATGCCGGCGGCAAGGAAATCCCCGAGGGCATCCTCGACGCCGTGGTGACCACCACCATCGCCACCATCGACCTCAAGCGCAAGGGCAACTCGCGCACCGGCAGCATCTACATCGTCAAGCCGAAGATGCACGGCCCGGCCGAAGTGGCTTTCGCCAGCGAGCTGTTCGGCCGCGTCGAGCAGCTGCTCGGCCTGCCCGCCAACACCGTGAAGCTCGGCATCATGGACGAGGAGCGCCGCACCAGCGTGAACCTCAAGGCCTGCATCGCCGAAGCGGCCGCGCGCGTGGCCTTCATCAATACCGGCTTCCTCGACCGCACCGGCGACGAGATGCACACCGCCATGCAGGGCGGCCCGATGATCCGCAAGGGCGACATGAAGTCCAGCGCGTGGATTGGCGCCTACGAAAAGAACAATGTGCTGGTCGGCCTCTCGTGCGGCCTGCGCGGCAAGGCGCAGATCGGCAAGGGCATGTGGGCCATGCCCGACCTGATGGCCGCCATGCTCGAGCAGAAGATCGGCCACCCCAAGGCCGGCGCCAACACCGCCTGGGTGCCCTCGCCCACCGCCGCCACGCTGCACGCGCTGCACTACCACCAGGTCAGCGTGACCGCCGTGCAGCAGGAGCTGGAGAAGATCGACGCCGATGCCGAGCGCGACAACATCCTCAATGCGCTGCTGCAGGTGCCGATCACGCCCGAGGCCAAGTGGACGCCCGAAGAGCGCCAGCAGGAAATCGACAACAACGTGCAGGGCATCCTCGGCTACGTGGTGCGCTGGATCGACCAGGGCGTGGGCTGCTCCAAGGTGCCCGACATCCACAACGTCGGCCTGATGGAAGACCGCGCCACGCTGCGCATCTCGAGCCAGCACATCGCCAACTGGCTGCTGCACGGCGTGGTGACCAAGGCGCAGGTCGACGAGACCTTCCAGCGCATGGCCAAGGTGGTCGACGAACAGAACGCGGGCGACCCGCTTTACCAGCCGATGGCCGGCAACTTCGCGACCTCGGCGGCCTACAAGGCTGCGCAGGAACTGGTGTTCAAGGGCATCGAGCAGCCGAGCGGGTACACCGAGCCGCTGCTGCATGCGTGGCGGCTGAAGGTGAAGGGCGAGGCCTGATCTGCATCCCCGGCACCCTGCCGGGGTTCAAGCGAACGAACGGCGCCCGAGGGCGCCGTTCTGCATGAGGGCCGCGTGCCGTTAGCATTCTTGGCGCCCCCTTCTCTTCCCGATCCTTCCCTTCAATGAACACGAATGCGGCATTGCCGCCTCCGCCGCGCTGGTCAACCTCGGCCGCCGCGATGCTGGTCGCACTCGCCAGCGCCTTCGCCCTGAGCCAGGCCTTCCGCACCGTCGGCGCCATGATGGCAACGCCGCTCGCCAGTCACTTCGGCCTGACGCCACAACAGCTCGGCACCTGGGCCGGCACCTTTCACTTCATGTTCGGCATCATGCAGCTCGCGATGGGCGTGTCGATCGACATGTTCGGCGTGCGCCGTACGGTGCTGGTCGCCTTTCCGCTGGCCATCGCGGGCGCGGCGCTGTGCGCAATGGCGTCGAGCTTCGGCGCCCTGCTGCTGGGGCAGGCGCTGATCGGCGTCGGCTGCGCGCCGGCCTTCCTGGTGTGCACGGTGTTCATCGCACGGCACTTCGACGCCTCGCGCTTCACCGCCATGTCGGGACTGGTGATGAGCATGGCCGGCCTGGGCATCCTGTTCACCGGCACGCCGCTGGCCTTGCTGATCGAGGCTTCCTCGTGGCGCGCGGGGTACGCGGTGCTGGCCGGGTTCGCCGTGCTCTCGTGGATCGTCATCTTCTGGCGCGTGCACGAGCCGGTGCGTGCGGTGGACCAGGCGAGCCCGCAGGCAGTGCCGGCCGAGCGCCAGTCGCTACGCAAGGCGGTGCGCGAGCTGCTGCCGCTGTTCGCGATGCCGCACACCCTGGGCCTGCTGTGCTTCGCCTGCGTGTCGTACGCGGCCTTCATCACGCTGCGCGGCCTGTGGCTCGGGCCGGTGTTGCACGACCGGCACGGCCTGTCGCTGGTGGCCAGCGGCAATGTCGCATTGGTCATGACGGTCGCCGGCATGCTCAGCCCGGCGCTGTTCGGCCGGATGGACCCGGGCGGCGCACGCCGCGCACACTGGATGATGGGATGTTCGTTCGCCGGCGCGCTGATGTTCGGCGCCATGGCGCTGACGCAATCGCGCGCGGTGGACATCGGCCTGCCGGTCTTCTACGGCCTGCTTTCGGGCTACAGCGTGCTGCAGTACGCCTACACCAGGAACGCCTACCCCGCTGCGATGACGGGACGCGCGATGGCGCTGCTCAACATGGCGATGTTCCTCGGCGTGTCGCTGATGCAGTGGACGACGGGCGTGGCCGCGTCGTGGGCCGTGGCGAATGGCGTCGAGCCGTTCCGCGCGGTGTTCCTCACGGTCGCGGGCATGCTGGCCGCGGGCACGCTCGCGTTCCTCGTGCTGCCGCGCGCGGCGCCGGTGCGGCTCAGCGCTTGATCGCCAGCATCAGCACGCCGCCCGCGATCATTGCGACGACGGCCTCGTCCATGTCTTCGCGCATGCCGTCAGTCTTCCTGCAGGCTGCGGGCCGCCTTCTGTAGCGCAACTTTCTGCGCACGCCGCTCGGCGCGATGCGTGCGCAGGTGGCGCCCTGCCTTCTGGTTCGATTCGCCGCGCGCCATCGCGGCCACTACAGGATTGCGAGGTGCCACGCCGGGCACCGAAAAGTAAAACCGGCCCAGACGCTTGTCGTCGTCTCGGGCCTTTCGTTGAGCACTCATGTGCGCACACTCCGAAAAACAGAAAGGCCCCGGCGAATGGCTGCGCGGGGCCTTTGTCGACGGGCCTCGGGCGGGTGCATGGATGCACGTCCGGCCGGGGCGGTCGGTGTGCGGATCAGGTGTTCAGGAAACGGTTCATTGGATTGGTTTGTCGCCCGGGAGGTTGGTCGTCGCCAGGCGCGGTGAAAAGAAACAGTCGCTGAAAAACGAAGGGCGGATTTTGGCGAGCCCGCATGCGACGCGCAAGCGCCGCATGGGTGGTTGTGGCGCGAAGCCGACGCGGCGCCGTCGCGTGAATCCAGTTGCGCGGCCGCGCCGTATCCGACTCAAGCGCACCGCGCCTCCGAGCTGCTGGCGGTTTCCACAGTCACCTTCCACCAAGAACCTTTCTTTCCAGGAGCCTTCAATGAAGAAACTCATGATTGCAGTCGGCGTTTCGGTCCTGCTCGGCGCTTGCGCGAGCGGCACGGCCATGAGCGACAGCGGCGGCGGCATGTCGTCGAACCCGATGGTCGGCGGCGCGGCGATGTACCCGACGAAGGACATCGTCGACAACGCCGTGAATTCGAAGGACCACACCACGCTGGTCGCGGCCGTGAAGGCCGCGGACCTCGTGGGCACGCTCAAGAGCCCCGGCCCGTTCACCGTGTTCGCACCGACCAACGCGGCCTTCGCTGCACTGCCGGCCGGCACGGTCGACACGCTGCTCAAGCCCGAGAACAAGCCCACGCTGAGCAAGGTGCTGACCTACCACGTGGTGCCCGGCCGGATGGATGGCCCGGCGCTGATGAGCGCCATCAACGCAGGCGGCGGCAAGGCCACGCTGAAGACCGCGAGCGGCGGGACGCTGATCGCGACGATGAGCGGCGGCAACGTGATGGTGACCGATGCCAAGGGCGGCACGGCGATGGTGACGATCGCCAACGTCTACCAGTCGAACGGGGTGATCCACGTCGTGAACAAGGTGCTGCTGCCGGGTTGATCGCAACCTTCTTCAGCGCCGGCGCGACGGGCCTTCAGGTCCGCCGCGCCGCTTCCGCTTCGTCGCGCAGCCACTGCGCGAAATCCTGCGCGTCGCGGTTGCTCCCGGCGCGCTTCGACATCTCGACGAAGTAGCCGCGGCGCGACGCGGCGCCCTCGCCCAGCGGTGCGACCAGGTGGCCGTCTCTCACCAGGTCCTGCAGCAACGGCAACCGGCCGATCACCACGCCCTGGCCCGCCACGGCCGCGGCCACCGCGTCGGCGTATTGCGTGAAGCGCAGCGTGCTCTTCATGCGCAGGTCGGCGAGCCCCATGACCTTGAGCCAGGGCTCCCAGTCGGTCGTCGGTGCTTCGCTGTGGTCCGGGTACTCGATCGTGAGCAGCGTGAGTCCCGAAAGATCCGAGGGCGCGTGCAAGGCCGCCGCGAGCTGCGGGGCACACAGCGGCACCACCGACTCCTCGAACAGCGCCGCGCCGACGCCGCGATCGATCGGCACGAAGCGCACCGCCAGGTCGATGCGGCTGCGCTCCAGGTCGAGCACGTCGAGCGTGGCCGACACGCGCACGTCGACCTGCGGATGGCTGCCGGTGAAGCGCACGAGCCGCGGAATGAGCCACAGCGATGCGAAGCCCGGCGTGGTGGTGATCGCCACCTGGCGCGGCGCGGCACTGGCGCGCACGCGCGCAGTGGCGTCGCGCAGGCGCTCCAGGCTGTCGGTGACGGCGCGCTGCAGCACGCCACCGGCCTCGGTGAGCGACAGCGCGCGGTGGCGGCGCTCGAACAGCAGCACGCCCAGGCTGGCTTCGAGCTGCTGGATCTGCCGGCTCACGGCCGACTGCGTCAGGTGCAGCTCGCCGGCCGCGAGCGTGAAGCTCAGCCGGCGCGCGGCCGCCTCGAAACTGCGCAGCAATTCGAGCGGCGGCAGCTCGCCATTCATGGCGCCGGAGGGTTTGACATTCTCTACGCGCATGCAAAGAGTTCCGAATGACCGTGTGCAAATGAGGGACCGGCTCACTATATTCATTCGTATCACGAATGCAATGGAGCTTGCCATGAGCACCTCTTCCCCCGCTTCTTCCCGCTTCCACGTCAGCCTGCCGAAACGTTCCGTCTTCGCCGTACCCGATGGCGCGGGCGTGGGCATCGAATGCCGAAGCGGCTCGGTCTGGGTCACGCTCGACCGCGACCCGCGCGACATCGTGCTGGAGCCCGGCGATCGCTTCGAAGGCACCGAGCACCGGCGCGTGCTGGTGTCGGCGCTGGAGGCGTCGTGCATCACCGTGTCGGATGCACGGCCGGCCGCCATGCCTCTCCCGAGGGGCACGGGCACCCGGTCGCCTTGGCGACTTCCGTCACACGGGTTGTCCCCGGCTTGACCCGGGCTCGTGTGCATCGAACCATCGATGCCCATGAGCCCCGACGCACCCACCTCCACCGCCAGATGAACGATCAGCCCTACATCCTCCAGGAGCTGGCCGACGGCATCGCCACGCTCACGCTGAATCTTCCCGCCAAGCTCAACCCGATCGCGCGCGAGCTGCAGGTCGAACTGCGCGATGCGCTGGAACGCATCCGCGACGACCGCGCGGTGCGCGCAGTGATCCTCACGGGCGCCGGCAAGGCCTTCTGCGTGGGCGCCGACCTGAGCGCGATGGCGCCGGGCGACGACGGCAAGTCCCTCGGCACGCAGACGGCGGAGTGGATGCAACAGCTCAGCAATCCACTGATCGAGGCGCTGCGCACGCTGCCTGTTCCCGTGGTCGCCGCCGTCAATGGCCCCGCGGCCGGCGCCGGCGTGGGCCTTGCGCTGGCAGCCGACGTGACCATTGCCGCGCGCAGCGCATATTTCTACCTGCCCTTTCTGCCCAAGCTGGGCATCGTGCCGGACCTAGGCTGCACCTGGGCCATTCCGCGCCGCGCCGGCCGGGCGCGCGCCATGGGCATGGCGCTGCTCGACGAGCGCGTGGGCGCGGGGCGTGCTGTGCAATGGGGCCTGATCTGGGGTTGCGTGGACGACGAGCAGTTGATGGAGGAGGCCAAGGGCATCGCGCAGCGCCTCGCCCGCCTGCCGGCGCATGCAGTGCTCGAGGCACGCGAGGCCTTCGAGGCCTCGGAGCGCCACACGCTGAAGGAGCAGCTGCACTACGAGAGCGAGCGCCAGCGCGAGCTGATCGACCGCCCGAGCTTCCGCGAAGGCGTGAGCGCCTTCCTGCAGAAACGCCCGCCGGTCTTCGAAAGCCGCTGACATCCTGTCACCCTGACACTGGCGCCTGCCGGGGGGCTGCGGGAGAATGCCGCGCATGCCCATCCTCAACGCCTTCTACGCCCAGTCGGGCGGTGTCACCTCGGTCATCAACGCGTCGGCCTGCGGCGTGATCGAGACGGCGCGAAAACATCCCGAGCGCATCGGCAAGCTCTATGCCGGGCGCAACGGCATCATCGGCGCGCTGACCGAGGAGCTGATCGACACCGGCGCCGAATCGGCCGAGGCGATCGCGGCGCTGCGCAGCACGCCCTCGGGCGCTTTCGGTTCGTGCCGCTACAAGCTCAAGTCGCTCGAGAAGAACCGGCGCGAGTACGAGCGGCTGATCGAGGTGTTCAAAGCGCACGGCATCGGCTACTTCTTCTACAACGGCGGCGGCGATTCGGCCGACACCTGCTTCAAGGTGAGCCAGCTGTCGCAGTCGATGGGCTATGCGCTGCAGGCCATCCACGTGCCCAAGACCATCGACAACGACCTGCCGCTGACCGACTGCTGTCCCGGCTTCGGCTCGGTTGCGAAGTACGTGGCGGTGTCGACCATCGAGGCCTCGTTCGACGTGCGTTCGATGGCGGCAACATCGACCAAGGTGTTCGTGCTCGAAGTGATGGGGCGGCACGCGGGCTGGATCGCCGCGGCGGGCGGGCTGGCAGCGGACCAGGGCATTCCGGTGGTGGTGCTGTTCCCGGAGATCGAGTTCGACAAGCCGCGCTTCATCGCGCGCGTCGACGAACTGGTGAAGCAGCACGGGTATTGCTCGGTGGTGGTGTCCGAAGGCTGCCACCACCCCGACGGCACCTTCCTTGCCGAACAGGGCACGCGCGACGCCTTCGGCCATGCGCAGCTCGGCGGCGCGGCGCCGGTGGTGGCGCAGATGATCAAGGAAGCGCTGGGCCACAAGTTCCACTGGGCGGTGGCCGACTACCTGCAGCGCGCGGCGCGCCACATCGCCTCGGCCACCGACGTGAAGCAGGCCTACGAGCTGGGACAGCGCGCGGTGGAGCTGGCGCTCGAAGGCCGCAATGCCGTCATGCCCACCATCGAGCGCACGTCCGATGTGCCTTATGCCTACCGCCTGGGCTGCGCGCCGCTCGAATCCGTGGCCAACGTCGAGAAGCCGATGCCGCGCGATTTCATCTCGGACGATGGCTACGGCATCACCGAGCAGTGCCGGCGCTACCTGCTGCCGCTGATCGAGGGCGAGGACTACCCGGACTACAGCGGCGGGTTGCCGGTCTACGTGACGCTGCAGAACGTGGCGGTGGCGAAGAAGCTGCCGGCTTTCGAGATCGCATGACGACTTCGGCGGCGGCCACCGGCCTGATCGACGCCACGCGCTGCCCGCTGTGCGGCGAGGCGAACCGCTGCGCAATGGAAATCGAACGCGAGACGGGCCAGGCGCAGCCGCCCTGCTGGTGCATGCAGGCCGACTTCGGCAAGGCGCCGCTCACGAACCTGCCGGAAGACATGCGCGGGCTGGCGTGCATCTGCATGCGCTGCGCGACCGGCGCACCACCGGCTCAGGACTGAGCAGGGCTCTGCGATTGCCCCTGTGACTGCTCCTGTTCGTCGGGTGCGGAATCGGCCACATCGCTGGCCACCACCATCGTCGGCGCACTGCCCGGCCGCTGCTGAGTGATCACCCGGTGGATGAACTGCAGCTTGCCCACGGCCGCACGCGGCAGCACGAAGGGGTAGTAGTCGGGCTGCCCCATGCTGCGCGACAGCTCGTTGAGCACGTTGGTGAGCAGCACCCAGCCGTTGATGAAGTCGAGGAACTTGCCGGCATCGGGAGCGTCCGGCTGCCAGAGGTCGTCGGTGGTGAAGAGGTCGCTTGCCAGCTCGACGTTGGTTGCGTCGACACCGAAGCTCATCGCGGTGTCGGCCGTGTCGGCCATGTGCAGGTAGTGGGCCCAGGTCTCGGCCCAGTCTTCCCAGGGATGCGTGCTCGCGTAGCTGCTCACGAAGCGGTCGGCCCAGTCGGGCGGCGGACCCTGTTCGTAGTGGTGCTGCAGCGCAGCGGCGTAGTCGGCGCGTTCGTCGCCGAAGAGCGCGCGGAAGTCGTCGATCCACGGCGTGGGCAGCACCAGCAGGTCCCAGTAGTAGTGGCCGACCTCGTGGCGGAAGTGGCCCAGCAGCGTGCGGTAGGGCTCGCGCATCTCGGCGCGGATGCGCTCGCGCACGGCGTCCTCGGCCTCCTCGGCATTGAGCGTGATCACGCCGTGCTGGTGGCCGGTCATCACATGCGGGCCGCCCGGCATGTTGCTCAGGAAGTCGAAGGTCAGCCCGTGCACGGGATCGGCGTGGCGGCTCACCACCGGCAGGCCGAGTGCGAGCAGCTGCGAGATGAGCCGGCGCTTGGCGGTCTCGAGCTTGCCCCAGAGTTCGCCGTTGGCTTCCACCGAAAGATCGGGAATGGTGCGGGTGACGCTGCAGGCCAGGCAGTAGCCGGGCGCGAGGCCCTGGGTGTCGTCGGGCAGGGTCTCGCCTTCGCGTGCGGCAGGCACCATCCAGCTGCAGGCTGCCGGGGTCATGAGGTTCGTGCAGCGGCGGTAGGTCTTGCCATGCGGATCGCCGAACACGGTGAAGGTGTCGGGCTGGGCGCCCTCGCCCACCGCCGGCGCGAGCGGCATCACGCCGAGCCGGTCGATCACGTAGCCGAGCGGCGTGTGGCAGGCCAGGCATTTGCTGTTGCGCAGGAACACGGGGCGGCCGCACTGGCAGCGGTAGGCGCGGCTCACGGTCGGCGCGGCCAGCTCGGTCGCGAGCGTGGGGGTGCCTTCCGGCTCGGCGGGGGCCGGTTGGGCGTTGGCTTGTTGTTCGTCGGGCACGGTGTCCATGTGTTGTTTCGATCTTGTTCCTGACGCTGAGGGGACAGCCGACGCATTGTGCGGGCCACCCGTCGCGCCCCCGCCCGCGCAAAGACCGATATGCTTGTAGGACGACGGACCCGAGACATTCCGCCGCCCCCATGACCTCCCCACAGACCTCCGAAGCAGCGACCACGCCGGCCCCGCCCTCCATCGGCACGCTGCGCGAACGCTATGGCGAGCGCTACCGCTGGTACCTGCTGCTGTCGGTCATGGTGGGCACGATGGCGTCGATCATGTCCTCGACCATCGTCAACGTGGCGATCCCGGGCATGAGCCACCACTTCTCGCTCGGCCAGGAACGCGCGCAGTGGGTGAGCTCCGGCTTCATGGTGGCGATGACGGTGTCGATGCTCACCACGCCCTGGCTGCTGTCGCGCTACGGCTACCGGCGCACCTACGTGGGCACCATGCTGCTGCTGCTCGCAGGCGGTATCGTGGGCGGCGTGGCCAACGACTTCTCGCTGGTGCTGCTCGCGCGCGTGGCCGAGGGGCTGGCGGCGGGCGTGGTGCAGCCCATCCCGGCCATCATCATCCTGCGCGCCTTCGAGCCGCACGAACAGGGACGCGCGAGCGGCATCTTCGGCATGGGCGTGGTGCTGGCGCCGGCGGTGGGGCCGAGCATCGGCGGGGTGCTGGTCGACCTGTTCGGCTGGCGCTCGATCTTCTTCATGGTGGTGCCGTTCTGCCTGGCCTCGCTGTGGCTGGCCTACAAGTTCGTGCCGACCACCGCGCCGGGCGGCGTGGCCGCGGCGCGCGGCGGGGGGCTCGACGCGCGCGGGCTGGCGCTGGGCACGGTCGGCACGCTGTGCCTGCTGAACGGGCTGGTCGCGCTGCGCGGCGATTCGCCCCTGCAGGCCGGCCTGCTGCTGGCGGGCGCGCTGGTGTCGTTCGCCGCCTTCGTGTGGTGGCAGCGGCGGCTCGCGGCCTCGGGCGGCACGCCGCTGATGAACCTCGCGCTGTTCCAGTACCGGCAATTCGCCATGGGCAGCGTGGTGGCCTTCATCTACGGGACGGCGCTGTTCGGTTCGACCTACCTGCTGCCGGTATACATGCAGGTGGGCCTGCATCTGTCGGCCTCGCACGTGGGCACCATCCTGCTGCCGGCGGGCATCGTGCTCGCGCTGACCATCGCCGGCGTCGGCCGGCTGGCCGACCAGCACCCGACCTGGGTGCTGGTGACGATCGGCCTCGCGCTGCTGGCGGCATCGTTCGCGCTGATGATGGTGCTGCGGCTCGACAGCGCGCTGTGGCTGCTGGTGGCCTTCGCGATCATCGGGCGCATCGGGCTGGGCTTCATCCTGCCCTCGCTCAACCTGGGCTCGATGCGGCCGCTGGCCAAGCCGCTGATCCCGCAGGGCGCAAGCGCCATCAACTTCGTACGCATGCTGGGCGGCGCGGCGGGCGTGAGCCTGTGCGCCATCGTTCTCGAGTGGCGGCTGGCGGCGCATGGCGATTCGCTCGCCAACCCGATGAGCAGCCCGGCGCGGCTGGCCGCCTTCGATGAGGTGTTCGCGATGCTGGCAGGGCTTTGCGCGATTGCCATCTGCGCGGCTTGGCAGTTGCGCCACCCACCGCAACAAGGGTAAGCACTCAGTACTACCTAAGACCCCATCGTTTCTAATTGTTAACAGTTGTTAAACACAGTTAGAGTGGGTCTTACATCATGCAACGCAGAAGTTTTATCGCCTCGACGGCAGTTCTCGCCGGCGGCCTCGCGCGGCTCTCGTCTGTGCAAGCCGCCGAGGCGGGGGTGAGCGACAGTGAAATCGTGCTCGGCAGTTCGGCCGTGCTGAGCGGGCCGCTCGGCTCGCAGATCAAGGTCGTGCACAACGGTGCCGCGCTGGCGTTCGATTCGGTCAACGAACAGGGCGGCGTGGGCGGACGCAAGATCAAGATGGTGGCGCTGGACGACGAGCTGAAGGCCGACAAGGCGGTGGAAAACTACGGCAAGCTGCTGAACGACCACCGCGTGTTCGCCTTCTTCGGTTGCGTGGGCTCGGGCACGACGGCCGCTGCGGCCAAGCTGCTGCAGCAGAGCGGCGCGCCCAGCGTGGGCGGCTACGGGGTGGGCGACAGCGCGCGCGAACGCGTGGCGGGCTCGGCCTACTTCGTGCGCGCCAGCAACGCACGCGAAGCACAGGCCCTGGTCGAGCACCTGGCCACCATCGGCGTGAACAAGATCGCCATCGCCCACCTCGACAACCCCGGCGGCGCCGAGGCGGTCAAGCTGATCGAGGCGGCCATGGCCCCCCGCAAGCTCGCCCCGACGGCCACGGTCATGGTCAAGGGCGACGGCTCGAACGCCGCCGCCGCCGGCAAGGCGCTGGCCGACAGCCAGTCCCAGGCCATCCTGATGTACCTGGCCGGCACCGTGGCGGGTGAGGTGATCAAGGCCACCTACGACGCCGGCAGCAAGCCGATGTTCTATGGCATGTCGATCGTGCCGGGCGAGGTCACGGCCAAGGTGGTGCCCCTGCAGGCGGGCGGCCTGGCGATCTCGCAGGTCATGCCCTATCCCTGGGGCGAGGTGGAAACCGTGACGCGCGACTATCGCCGGCTGGCCGAGCGGGCGCAGGTGCCGGTGGGCTACGGCAGCTTCGAGGGCTACCTGAACGCACTGGTGATGATCGAAGCGCTCAAGCGCACCGGCCGCGACCTGACGCGCGCGCGCCTGCACGCGACGCTGCGCGCGCTCAAGCTGCGCCTGGCCGGCATGGACATCGATTTCTCGACCGGCGGCACCACCGGCTCGCGCTTCATCGAGATGGTGCGCGTCACGCCCGAAGGCCGCTTCGTGCGCTGAAAGGGCGAGCGGATTCGCCAAGCGGCTGGCGCTCGCGCTTTAATGGCGCCATGTGCCAATTGCTTGGAATGAATTGCAACACGCCCACGGACGTGACCTTCAGCTTCACCGGCTTCGCTCAACGCGGCGGCCGCACCGATCATCACGCCGATGGCTGGGGCATCGCGTTCTTCGAGGACCGCGGGCTGCGCCACTTCGTCGATCACCAGCCGGCGTGCGAATCGCCGGTGGCGGAGCTGATCCGGCGCTACCCCATACAGAGCCGCAACGTCATCGCGCACATCCGCAAGGCGACGCAGGGCGAGGTCAACCTGCAGAACTGCCACCCGTTCGTGCGGGAGCTCTGGGGGCGCTACTGGGTGTTCGCCCACAACGGCGACCTGAAGGAATTCCGCCCGCGCCTGCACGGCAACTTCCATCCGGTGGGCAACACCGACAGCGAGCACGCCTTCTGCTGGATCATGCAGGAGCTGGCCAAGTCGCATGCGGGCGTGCCGAGCATCGATGAGCTGACGCTCACGCTGCGCGAACTGGCACCGCAGCTCGCGGCGCACGGCACCTTCAACTTCATGCTGTCCAACGGGCAGGCGCTGTGGGCGCATGCCTCGACCAACCTCTGGTACGTGGAGCGCCGCCATCCCTTCGTGACGGCGCAGTTGTCGGACGAAGACCTGGAGATCGACTTCGCACGGCACACCACGCCCAACGACCGCGTGGCCGTGGTCGTGACCGCACCGCTGACCACCAACGAGACATGGACGCAGTTCACGCCAGGCGAACTGCATGTGTTCGTGGACGGTCAGCGCTCAGTGCGCTGAAGCCCGGGCCAGGTGCGCCTCGAGCGCATCGACGAACATCGCCGGCACGTCGAAGCCCGTCTGCTCGGTGATTTCCTGGAAGCAGGTCGGGCTGGTCACGTTGATCTCGGTGACCGAGTCGCCGATCACGTCGAGCCCGATCAGCAGCAGACCGCGCGGCGCGAGCGTGCGTCCCACGGTCTCGGCGATCTCGCGATTGCGCGCCGTGAGCGGCTGCGCCACGCCCTTGCCGCCGGCCGCCAGATTGCCGCGCACCTCGGTGCCCTGCGGAATGCGCGCCAGCACGAAAGGCGCCGGCTCGCCCGCGATGATCAGGATGCGCTTGTCGCCCTGTACCACTTCCGGCACGAAGCGCTGCACCATGATCGTTTCGGCGCCGTCCTTGTTGAGCGTCTCGACGATGGAGCCGAGGTTCAGCGCGTCCTGCTTCACGCGGAAGATGCCCATGCCGCCCATGCCGTCGAGCGGCTTCAGGATGATGTCGCCGTGCTCCGCGTGGAAGTCGCGCACGGCCTGCGCGCTGCGCGTGACCAGCGTGGGCGTGACGAACTGCGGAAACTCCATGATCGCGAGCTTCTCGGGGTGGTCGCGCAGCGCGCGCGGCGAGTTCACCACCTGCGCACCCTCGCGCTCGGCCTGCTCCAGCAGGTGCGTGGCATAGATGTATTCGGCGTCGAAGGGCGGGTCCTTGCGCATCAGCACGGCGTCGAAATCCTTCAGCGCCTTGGCCTCGGTGATGTCGACGGCGTACCAGTCCCGGGCGTCGCCGGTCAGCGTGATCTGCTGCACCGTGGCCGTGACCACGCCACCCGATTTCCACTGGATGTCCTGCGGCAGGCAGGCGGCGATGCGATAACCGCGGCGCTGCGCCTCGCGCATCATCGAGAAGGTCGTGTCCTTGTAGATCTTGAAGTGATCGAGCGGATCGGCGACGAAGAGGATGTTTTTCATCAGGCGTTCTTTCTTGCGGTGCCGGGGTACGGTGGCCAATGGCATGGGATATCGGGCGCGATGTTGCCGGAAGCGGCGATGTCCTTGCCGGCGGGGGCTTTTTCCCCTCTTGAACCCGCAGCATCGGACGATTGTGCCGGGAGCCCGCAATCGCAGGATTGTCAACAATCCCGGCCTCGTAACGTCAACCATCCGGCACGGGAATTGCATGAATCCGGCTCCGACAACTACCGGAGAACCTCGTGGAGACATCCGTTTCGCAGGGCAGCCCTGCTCCCGATCCCGCCGCCGTGGTCGACGAATTCCTTCGCCTGGTGATGATCCCGGACCCGCAGTCGGCCTCCCGCTTCACCGCGCCCGACATCCGCATCCGCTTCACCGGCAACCGCCCGATGAAGGCGCCCGGCGACACCTCGGCCTTCAACGCGAAGCGCTATGCATGGGTCAAGAAGAAGATCGAGCGCACCGAAACGGTGGCTGGCGGCACGCCCGAGGAAACGGTGGTCTACAGCCTCGGCACGCTCTACGGTGCATGGCCCGACGGCACGGCCTTCGAAGGCAATCGCTATGTCGACCGTTATGTGGTGCGCCACGGCCTGATCGTGCAGATGGACGTCTGGAACGACAGCGCCGAATGGCTGCTGGTGCGCGCCGGCCTCGCCGTGCTGTGAGGCCGCCGGCATGAGCACGCGCTGGCCCGACCGGCTCCCCACGCACGACCGCTTCGACTACCGGCCCATCACGCGGCGTCCCGACTACGCGTGGCCGAACGGCGCGCGGCTGGCGGTGTACATCGGCTTCAACGTCGAGCATTTCGCCTTCGGCGACGGGCTGGGCGCGTGCATCGGCCCGGCCTCGCCGCAACCCGACGTGCTCAACCACGGCTGGCGCGAGTATGGCAACCGCGTCGGCGCGTGGCGTTGCCTGGAACTGTTCGACGCGCTCGCGCTGCCCACAGGCGCGCTCGTCAACACCGCGCTGTACGACCACTGCCCCGAGTTGGTCCAGGCGCTGGTGGCGCGCGGCGACGAACTGATCGGCCACGGCCACAGCAATGCCGAGCGCCAGGGCGTGCTCGACGAGGAGCACGAGCGCGCACTGCTGCTGCGCTGCCGCGAGCGCATGCTGCGCGAAAGCGGGCAGGCGCCCACCGGCTGGCTCTCGCCATGGATCTCCGAAAGCGTCCTCACGCCCGACCTGCTGGCCGAGACCGGCTACGGCTACACCCTCAACTGGTGCCACGACGACCAGCCGCTGCGCATGCGCACGCGCGGTGGCGGTTCGCTGTGGTCGGTGCCGTACCCGCAGGAACTCAACGACATCCCGATGATCGTCGGCCGCCTGATGGACGCGAAGGACTTCAGCGCCATGGTGATCGACAACTTCGAGGAAATGCTTGACCAGTCGCGCGCGCAGCCGCTGGTGATGGGCCTGGCGCTGCATCCGTACATCGTCGGGCAGCCCTACCGGCTGAGGCACCTGCGCACCGCGCTCGCGCGCCTGGCGCAGGCGCGCGAGCGGGGCGATGTCTGGTTCACCACGCCGGGCGCGATCGCCTCGCATGTGGCGAGGCTCGAGAGGGATCGGCTCGGGGAGTTCGGCTGAGGCGTACCGCGCCAGGCCTCAGATCTCGATCTTCGACCCCAGCTCCACCACCGCGTTGTTCGGCAGCCCCAGGAACGCCGCCGCTCCGCTCGCGTTGTGGTGCATCTGCGCGAACAGCTTCTCGCGCCACGGCGCCATGCCGCTGCCGAGCGTGGGGATGACCACGTCGCGCGACAGGAAGTAGCTGGTCGTCATCTGTTCCAGCTGGCAGCCGCGCATGCGCGCGTTTTCGAGTGCGCGCGGCAGGTCGATGTCGTTCTTGAAGCCGTAGTGCACCATGATCTGCCAGCAGTGGTGGCCGAGCGCCTCGATCTCGATGCGCTTGTCCATCGGGATCCATGGCACCTCGTGGTTGCGCACGGTCACGAACATGTTCTGCTCGTGCAGCACCTTGTTGTGCTTCAGGTTGTGCAGCAGCGCGTTGGGCACGGTGCCCGGCTCGGCCGTGAGGAACACCGCCGTGCCATCCACGCGTGCCGGCGGGCTCACGAACACCGAGCCGAGAAAGGACTTCAGGTCGATCGCATCGGCATGCTGCGCCTCGCCCATCAGGCGGCGGCCTTCCTTCCACGTGATCATCAGCGTGAAGACGAAGCCGCCGATCAGCAGCGGGAACCAGCCGCCTTCGAACAGCTTGAGCAGGTTCGACGCGAAGAACAGGAAGTCGACGACGAAGAAGACCGCGGTCGACGCGATGCAAAGCGCCAGCGGCAGCTTCCACGCATAGCGGATCACGAAGAAGGTCAGCACCGTGGTGATCAGCATGTCGGTGGTCACGGCGATGCCGTAGGCCGCGGCCAGGCTGCTCGACGAGCGGAACATGACCACCGCCAGCACGATGGCCACGAACAGGCCCCAGTTGACCAGCGGGATATAGATCTGGCCCGCCGTGCGCACGCTGGTGTGCTCGATGTTCAGGCGCGGCAGGTAGCCCAGCTGAATGACCTGGCGCGTGACGCTGAAGGCGCCCGTGATCAGGGCCTGCGACGCGATCACGGTGGCCGCGGTGGCCAGCAGCACCAGCGGGATGAGCGCCCATTCGGGCGCCATCATGAAGAACGGGTTCTTCACCGCCTCGGGGTTCTCCAGCAGCAGCGCGCCCTGGCCGAAGTAGTTGAGCGTGAGCGCCGGCATCACCACCGAGAACCACGCGATGCGGATCGGGCTCTTGCCGAAGTGCCCCAGGTCGGCGTACAGCGCCTCGGCGCCGGTCACGCACAGCACGGTGGCGCCCAGCAGGATGAAGCTGGTGCCGGGGTTGTCCCACATGAACTTCAGCGCGTAGAACGGATTCAGCGCCTTCAGGATCTCGGGGTGGTGCAGGATCTGGGACACGCCGAGCACGGCGATCGCCAGGAACCACACCAGCGTGATCGGCCCGAAGAACTTGCCGATGCCTGCCGTGCCGCGCTTCTGCACCACGAACAGGCAGAACAGCACGACCAGCGTGAGCGGAATGACGTAGTGCGTGAAGTGCGGCGACACCACCTCCAGGCCCTCGACCGCCGAGAGCACCGAGATGGCCGGGGTGATGACCCCGTCGCCATAGAAAAGCGAGGTGCCGAAGATGCCGACCACCAGCAGCACGTGGCGCAGCCTGGGCTTGTCGGCCACCGCGCGGGAGGCCAGCGCGAGCATGGCGACGAGGCCGCCTTCGCCTTCGTTGTCGGCGCGCAGCACGAGCACGACGTACTTGATGGAGACGATGACGGTGAGCGTCCAGAAGAACATCGAGAGGATGCCGTAGACGTTCCCGACGGTGAACGGCACATGGCCGTGGCCGAACACTTCCTTGACGGCATACAGCACGCTGGTGCCGATGTCGCCATAGACGACGCCGATGGCGCCGACGATCAGGCCGGCTGAGAGATTTTTGGGGGCTGACACGAGGTCGATGGGAAAAGGACAGGCTGCTGGAATCGACGCGTCAGACACGCCAGGGTGCGACACGGGGGAACTTTAGTTCACCATTGTCACCCCTCCCGCCCTTTTGTTTCCGTTGCTGTGGGGCCGCTATTTTGCCGCTGCTTGCGACCGGCGCAAGCCGCCGCCAGCCACCCCGGGAAATCATTCGTAGATTTCGGCGTCCGGATCGGTCGCTTCCATTTCGTAGCTGGCGGCCACCATGGCCAGCCGGCCCACCACGCCGTACATGTAGAAGCGGTTCGGGGCACTGGCGCCGGGTTTGGCACCGGGCTGAGGCAAGTGCGCACTTTCAGAGAAAGCCAGCGGCACGAAGCTCGCGCCCGGCAGCTTCAGGTTCTCGTCGGCGGCGCGCTCGGCATGCACGCGGTAGAAGCCGCCCACCACGTAGCGATCCATCATGTAGACCACCGGTTCGGCCACGCCGTTGTGCACGCGCTCGTTGGTCAGCACGCCTTCCTGCACGATCAGCTCGGTGGGGTCGCGCAGATCGCGGCTGGCGCCCGGCTTGGCGGCGGGAATGCCGGCCGCAGCGCGGGGCTTGCCGATCAGCGCCTCCACGTCCTTGGCGTCGCGCACCGTCACGACGCCCGGACTGCCGCTGCCGCTGTGACCGCCCTTGACGACCACAAACGGCTTCTCGTTGATGCCGTATTCCTTGTACTTGCGGCGCACCTTGGTCAGCACCGCGTCCACATGGCTGGTCAGCACGTCGATGCCGCGGCCCTCGGCCACGTCCACGCCTTCGGCGCGCGCATAGATCGGGTTGATGAGCCAGGGGTCGATGCCCAGCAGCTTGCCGAAGCGCTTGGACAGCTCCTCGTAGCTGTGCAGGTGGTTGCTCTTGCGGCGCACCGACCAGCCTGCATGCAGCGGCGGCAGCAGATACTGCTCGTGCAAGTCTTCGAGGATGCCAGGCGTTCCCGCAGAAAGCTCGTTGTTGAGGAGAATTGTGCAGGGATCGAAGTTCTTCAGCCCCAGGCGGCGCTTGCTGCGCACCACCGGCTCGAGCGTCACGGTGTCGCCGTTGGGCAACTCGATCTTCTTGGAAGTCTTGATGGCGGGGTCGATGGACCCGATGCGCACATTGAGCCCCGCCATATGGAAGATGCGCACCAGTTGCGCAACGTTGGCGAGATAAAAGGTGTTCTTGGAGTGATTTTCCGGAATGACGAGCAGGTTGCGCGCTTCCGGACAGATCTTCTCGATGGCCGCCTGCGCGGCCTGCACCGCCAGCGGCAGCATTTCCTTGGTGAGGTTGTTCCAGCCGCCCGGGAACAGGTTGGTGTCGACCGGGGCCAGCTTGAAGCCGGCGTTGCGGATGTCGACGGCGCTGTAGAACGGCGGCGTGTGCTCCATCCACTCGAGCCGGAACCAGCGCTCGATGGCAGGCATCGAGTCGAGCACCCGCTGCTCCAGTTCGTTGATCGGGCCGGTCAGGGCGGTGACGAGATGCGGAACCATGCGGGCGGCCTTGTTGGTTTTGTGCTTAAAGGTAGAGCGGAATTGTAGGAATTGGGGGTGCCCATCCCGAAGACAAGACCACGACAGCGGCGCGCATCAGGTCCGCACTTCGCCTTGGCCCAGCACCACGTACTTGAGCGAGGTCAGCCCTTCGATCCCCACCGGTCCGCGCGCATGGAACTTGTCGGTGCTGATGCCGATTTCGGCGCCCAGACCGAACTCGAAACCGTCCGCGAAGCGTGTGCTCGCATTGACCATCACGCTGGCCGAATCAACCTCGCGCAGGAAGCGCTGCGCATGCACGTGGTCGCGCGTGACGATGGCGTCGGTGTGGTGGCTCGAATAGCGGTTGATGTGCGCAATGGCCTCGTCCACGCCGGCCACCACCTTGATGCTGATGACGGCGGCCAGGTATTCCTCGGACCAGTCGGATTCGACCGCATCGACCACCCTGGCTTTCGGATCGATCGCACCGTCGGCGCGCAGGATGGCGGCGGCGGCCGGGTCGCAGCGCATTTCCACACCCTTGGCCGCGAAGATGGCGGCGATCTCGGGCAGGAAGTCGTCGGCCACCGAGGCCGACACCAGCAGGCCTTCGGCGGCATTGCAGGGGCTGTACTTCTGGGTCTTGGCGTTGTCGACGATACGCAGCGCCATGTCGAACTCGGCCGTATCGTCCACGTAGACGTGGCAGTTGCCGTCCAGGTGCTTGATGACCGGCACCTTGGCGTCGCGGCTGATGCGCTCGATCAGGCCCTTGCCGCCGCGCGGAATGATCACGTCGACGAACTCGGGCATGGCGATCAGCTGGCCGACGGCTTCGCGGTCGGTGGTCTGTACCAGCTGCACCGCATCGACCGGCAGGCCGGCTTCGGCCAGCGCCTCGGACACCAGCAGCGCCAGCGCCTTGTTCGACTCGATGGCTTCCGAGCCGCCGCGCAGGATGGCCGCGTTGCCGCTCTTGATGGCCAGGCTCGCGGCCTCGATGGTCACGTTGGGGCGGCTCTCGTAGATCATGCCGAAGACGCCGATCGGCACGCGCATCTGGCCCACGCGGATGCCGCTGGGCTGCTGCTTCATGCCGATGATCTCGCCGATCACGTCGGCCATGCCGGCGAGTTGCTCGCAGCCGAGCGCCACGGTCTCGATGACCTTGGGCGTGAGCTTGAGGCGGTCCACCATCGGCGCCGAGAGGCCGGCGGCCGTGGCGCGCTCGAGGTCCTTCTGGTTGGCTACGGCCAGCACCGGGCCGGCTTCGCGCAGGCGCCGGGCCAGCGCCTTCAATGCCTTGTTTTTGGTGGCTGCATCCGCACGGGCCATGAGGAATGCAGCGGCTTTGGCTTGCAGACCCAGGGTCTGCATGTGCTCGCTGACGTTGAACGCATTCATGTGTTCATTTTCCCACGCCGACCTGTGACCCGGCTTACACGGGCCTTTTGATGGCTGGAGCCATCGTGCGCGGGCCGAGTCAGGCGCGTCGCGGAGCGGTCGCCGCGCTGCTGCACGCGCGGCACAGCATCAGCGCCAGCCGCTGCAGGGCCTGCCAGCCGCTGGCGGGCCAGTCGGGCTGCTTCAGGCCCTTCACGATGCCGTCCACCACGTGCGCCGCGCGCAGCAGCCGGGCCAGCATGCGGTCGTCCAGGCGCGGCAGCACGCGCTCGAAGGCGCGCTCGCGCGGGCCCCAGATGCGGTTCTCGCGCAGCGCCATCGGCAGCGGGCGCCCCGAGGCCATGGCGTCCTTCACGCGCTTGAGCGCCCGGATGTCCTCCGCGATCGTGTAGTGCACCAGCACCTCGGCCTCGCCCTCGGCCTGCAGGCCGTCGAGCATACGCGCCACGCGCTGCGGATTGCCGGCCAGCACGGCTTCGGACAGCTTGAACACGTCGTAGCGCGCCACGTTGTTGACCGCAGCCTCGACCTGCTCCCAGCTCAGCTCGCCGGCCGGGTGCAGCAGCGCGAGCTTCTGGATTTCCTGGTGCGCGGCGAGCAGGTTGCCCTCCACGCGATCGGCGAAGAACTGCAGCGTGCGCTGGCCTTCGTCGCCGGGCATCACGCGCTGGCCCTGCTGGCCCAGGCGCTGCGCAATCCATTGCGGCAGCGCGTTGCGCTCGATCGGGTCGACCTGGATGCTCGCACCGTTGTTCTCCAGCGCCGAGAACCAGGCACCGGTGCGCGTGGCCTTGTCCAGCCGCGGCAGCATCACCAGCGTGAGCGTGCTGTCGTTGCCGGGCGCAGCCTCGGCCAGCTGCTGCAGCGCCGTGCTGCCGTCCTTGCCGGGCTTGCCCGAGGGAATGCGGATCTCGACAATCTGCCTGTCGGCGAACAGCGAGAGCGAGCCCCCGGCCGCGAGCACCGCGCTCCAATCGAAGTGCGCGCCGGCCACGGTGTACGAGCTGCGCTCGGTGTAGCCCTGCGCACGCGCGGCGGTGCGGATGGTGTCGGCCGCCTCCTGCGCGAGCAACGGCTCGTCGCCGTGGATCGTGTAGAGCGGCTTCAGGCCCTTCTGGAGATGGGCCCCGAGCTGGGCGCTGGCGAGTTGCATGGCAATCGAATGGAGGCCGGAGCGCGCAGCCTCAGAGTTCCTTGACGGCTGCCAGGCGACGCATCAGCTGCTGCGCGATATCCGCCTGCATGTCGCGGAACAGCAGATCGGCCTCGCCTTCCTTGGCCAGCGCGTTGGTTTCGTTGAAGCTCAGGTCACGCGTCTGCGAAACCTCGGAGGCCGGCAGCAGGTCCTTGCCACCCGGCGTGCGCAGGCGAAAGCGCACGCGCAACTGCAGCTGCAACTCGCGCACGAGGCCGGCCGAATTGGTCGAGATCACGAAGCGGTTGCGATCCTCGCCGAGGATCTCGAGCACCACGTCGGCGGTGGAGGACTGGTCGGCCGGCACCAATGTCACCGAGCCGGTGGCCCGCAGCTCGCGCCGGATCTGATTGATCATGGCCGAGTTGCCCGACACCGACAGCGTCTTGAAGGCGAAGACCGGCGCCTTGCGCAGCTCGAAGCCGCAGCCCGCCAGGCCGAGCGAAGCGCCCGCCACCGTCAGCCCGAGAAGAAAGCCGCGGCGCGGCAGCGAGGCATTGCGAGTGTTCATGCTTGCTTGAGTCGTTCAGAGAACCACGTTGACCAGGCGGCCGGGAACCACGATCACGCGCTTGGGCGGCGCTCCTTCGGCGAAGTTGACGAAGTCGTCGCAGGCGAGCGCGAGCTTCTCGATCTCGTCCTTCGACGCGCCGGCCGGCACGCTGAGCTTGCCACGCAGCTTGCCGTTGACCTGCAGCATCAGTTCGATCTCGTCCTGCACCAGCGCGCCGACGTCGACCGTGGGCCAGGCCGCGTCGAGCAGGCCGCCCAGGTCCTTGTCGTAGCCGAGTTCGTTCCAGAGCTGCTGGGCGATGTGCGGCGTGGCCGGGTAAAGGCAGCGCAGCAGGATGCCGAAGCCTTCGCGCACCGCGGCCGCGTCGCCGGTGCTGCCGTCGGGCTTGAAGCCCTCCAGCGCGTTGAGCAGCTTCATCGCGCCCGACACCACGGTGTTGTATTGCATGCGCTGGTAGTCGTAGTCGACCTGGCGCAGCACGGTGTGCACCTCGCGGCGCAGCGCCTGGGCGGACTTGCCGAAGCTCCGGCCCTCGATCGCGACCGGCGCCACGTCCGCCTGCGCCACGCCGAAGTTCCACACGCGGCGCAGGAAACGGTAGCTGCCTTCGACGGCCGCGTCGTTCCACTCGAGCGTGGCCTCGGGCGGCGCGGTGAACATGGTGTACAGGCGCGCGGTGTCGGCGCCGTACTTCTCGATCAGGTCCTGCGGGTCGACGCCGTTGCGCTCGCTCTTGCCCATCTTGCCGACGCCGCCGTACTCGACCTTCGTGCCGTCGGCCAGCGTGCCGCCGGTGATGCGGCCCTGCGCGTCGAGCACCGCCGTGACTTCGAGGGGCGGAAAGTAGTCCTTGCCGCCCTTCTCGTTGCGCTTGTAGAAGATGTGGTTGAGCACCATGCCCTGCGTGAGCAGCTTGCTGAAGGGCTCGTCGGCCTTCACCAGGCCGAGGTCGCGCATCACCTTGGTCCAGAAGCGCGCGTACAGCAGGTGAAGAATCGCGTGCTCGATGCCGCCGATGTACTGGTCCATCGGCATCCAGTAGTCGGCGCCGCCGGCCACCATGGCGTCGTCGTTCCTCGGGTCGCAGTAGCGCATGAAGTACCACGAGCTGTCCACGAAGGTGTCCATCGTGTCGGTTTCGCGCCGCGCGGCCTTGCCGCACACGGGGCAGGTCACGCCGGCGTGGAAGCCTTCGTGCTTGTTCAGCGGGTTGCCCGAGCCGTCGGGCACGCAGTCGGTCGGCAGCACCACGGGCAGGTCCTTCTCGGGGACCGGCACCGCGCCGTGCTCTTCGCAATGGATGATCGGGATCGGCGTGCCCCAGTAGCGCTGGCGGCTCACGCCCCAGTCGCGCAGGCGCCAGGTGGTCTGCAGCTCGCCCAGGTCCTTCTGGCCCAGTGCGTGCGCCACGGCGGCCACGGCCTCCTTGTAGGTCATGCCGCTGAAGTTGTCGGAGTTGATGGTCACGCCGCGCTGCTTGTCGGCGTACCAGTCCTGCCACTTGTGATAGTCGAAATGCGGCTCGTCGTCGACCAGCACGACCTGGATGATCTCGATGCCGTACTTGTTGGCGAAGGCGAAGTCGCGCTCGTCATGCGCGGGCACGCCCATCACGGCGCCGTCGCCATAGCCCATGAGCACGTAGTTGCCGACCCACACCGGCACCTGCTCCTCGGTGATCGGATGCATCACCGTGAGGCCGGTGGGCACGCCCTTCTTCTCCTGCGTGGCGAGTTCGGCCTCGGTGGTGCCGCCGGCCTTGCACTCCTCGATGAAGGCCGCGACCTTCGGATCGAGCGTGGCGGCGTGTGCGGCCAGCGGATGCTCGGGCGCGACGGCGCAGAAGGTCACGCCCATGATGGTGTCGGCACGCGTGGTGAACACGTACATGCGGCCGTCCTGGATGAGCTTGCCGTCGGCGCCATGGATGTCATGCGTGAAGGCGAAGCGCAGGCCCTCGCTCTTGCCGATCCAGTTCTCCTGCATCAGCTTGACGCGCTCGGGCCAGCCCGGCAGCTTGTGCTGGGTGTGCTCGAGCAGCTCTTCGGCGTAGTCGCTGATCTTCAGGTAGTAGCCAGGGATCTCGCGGCGCTCGACCGTGGCGCCGGTGCGCCAGCCCTTGCCGTCGATCACCTGCTCGTTGGCCAGCACGGTCTGGTCGACCGGGTCCCAGTTGACGACCTGGGTCTTGCGGTAGGCGATGCCCTTCTCGAGCATCTTCAGGAACAGCCACTGGTTCCACTTGTAGTAGCTCGGATCGCAGGTGGCGATCTCGCGGCTCCAGTCGATCGCCAGGCCCATGGCCTGGAGCTGGCCGCGCATGTAGTCGATGTTCTCGTAGGTCCACTTGGCCGGCGGCACCCCGTTCTTCAGCGCCGCGTTCTCGGCCGGCAGGCCGAAGGCGTCCCAGCCCATGGGCATCAGCACGTTGTAGCCGCTCATGCGCAGGTAGCGCGTGAGCATGTCGTTGATGGTGTAGTTGCGCACGTGGCCCATGTGCAGCTTGCCGCTGGGGTACGGCAGCATCGAGCAGGCGTAGTACTTCTTGCGGCTCGCGTCCTCGGTGACGCGGTAGGCATCGGCGGCGCTCCATTGCGCCTGGGCAGCGGACTCGACGTCGCTGGGTTTGTAGCTGGGATTCATGACGGGTTCGGCAAGACCCGGCGCGGGGTGGCCGGGGAGGACGGATTATCGCGCCGGACTAGACTCGCTCCCCAGCTTGCTGCCTCACGCGGACGGAAAGACACAATGAAATTGCTCTGGAAACATCTCGCCCTGTCCTTCGCGGCCGCCGCCGGCCTTGCCGCCACGCCGCTGTGGGCCCAGCAGAACGACAAGCCCCTGCGCCTCGTCGTGCCCTTCGCCACCGGCGGCGCCCAGGACGTCATCGCCCGCTACCTGGGCGCCAAGCTCACCGACAGGCTTGGCCAGAGCGTCATCGTCGACAACAAGGCCGGCGCCGGCGGCATCGTGGCCGCCGACGCGGTGGCCAAGGCGGCGGACGGGGCCACGGTGCTGCTGGCAACGGGCGGCGCCATCACCATCGCACCCCACCTGCAGGCCAAGCTCCCCTACGACCCGGTGCACGAACTGGTGCCGGTGGCCCTGGTGGCGGACACGCCGATGACGCTGTCCGTGCGCACCGAAAGCCCCTACAAGACCGTGGCCGACGTGCTGCGCGACGCCAAGGCCAGGCCGGGCCAGGTTACCTACGCCTCGACCGGCAACGGCACCGTGTCACACCTGACCGGGGCGCTGCTGGCGCAGGCGAGCGGCGTGAACCTGCTGCACGTGCCCTACCGGGGCGCCGCGCCCGCCATGACGGACCTGCTGGGCGGGCAGGTGGCGGCCATCGTGACCAGCGTGGCCTCGATCGAGCCGATGGTCGCCAGCGGCAAGGCGCGCGTGCTCGGCACCTTCTCCCATGCGGCGCTGCCCGGCATGGGCACGGCCCCGACCATCGGCGAGGCCACGGGCCTGCCGGGCATGGAAGTGCCGGTCTGGGTCGGCGTGATGGCGCCGGCGCGCATGCCGGCGGCGAGCGTCGAGAAGCTGTCCGCGGCGCTGGTCGAGGTGTGCAACCTGCCGGAGACGAGGCAGCGCTTCGCCCAGCTGGGCGCGGTCAATACCTGCGGCGGCCCGGCCGCGCTGGGCAAGGTGGTGGCGGAAGACAGCCAGCGCTGGGCGAAAGTGATCAAGCAAGGCGGAATCAAGGTTGACTAGCTTGGCTCTCCCCCAGGCTTCGCGCACTTCGTGTCGCTTCGCCAACCCCCTCGCCGGGGGCAACACCGGTGGCCCGGCAAAGCCGGTTCCACGGTGTTCACGAATGGGAATGCGCCTGTGACGGTCGCGGCGAAGCAGTACCGCGTCGGCATCGCCGGCGCCGGGGCGATCGCGCTGGCCAGTGCGGCGTGGCTGCGGCAGGCGGGCCATGGCGTCACGGTGTGGTCGCCGGGCGGCCGGGGCGCGGACGGGCTGCGCACTCAGCCGCTGGAAGCCTGCGGCATCCAGTCGTTCTCGGTGAAGGTCGAGGTCGCCGACGGCGCGGCCGGGCTCTGCGCCGCTTCGGACGTGCTGCTGCTCGCCCTCCCCGTCAACGGCCACAGGCGCGTGATGGACGCGCTGCTCCCTTTCCTGCGCGACGGCCAGACTGTGATCGTCAGCTCGATGGCCTCGCTGTCCTCGCTCTATCTGCACGAAGCAGCTGCGCGCGCAGGCCGGCGGATCACGGTCGCCAGCTTCGGCACGACCGTGCTGACCGCGCGCCGCGAGTCCGGCACGCAGGTCAGGGTGATGACGCGGCGCAAGGCGGTCGGCGTCTCCGCCCTGCCCGGCTCGCGGGTGGAAGAGGCCGTCGCGCTGTGCACCGCCCTCTTCGGCGACGGCTTCTTCCCCGACGGCAGCGCCCTCGCGAGCGCCCTGGCCAACGTCAATCCGCAGTCCCACGGCCCGCTCGCGGTGTTCAACTGGACGCGCATCGAGCGCGCCGAGAACTGGCCGCAGTACCACTGCATGACGCCCGGCGTGTCGCGCGTGATCGAGGCGCTGGACCGGGAGCGGCGCGCCGTGGCCGCCGCGTTCGGCATCGAGCTCGGTCCCATCGAAGCGCATTTCGCGCGCTCCTTCGGCACCGCGTCGGCAAAGCTGGAGGACATCGCCGCCGAGCTGCACGCCAAGCGCGGCGGTCCGCCCGGCCCCACGCAGGCCGACACCCGCTACGTCACCGAGGACATGCCCTACGGCCTGGCGTTCGTCGAGGCGCTGGGCGCCATCGCCGGCGTGCCGACGCCCGCGACCCGCACCATCGTGGATGCGGCCTCGCTGGTCAACGGCATCGACTTCCGCTGCGAGAACGACCTGCTTCAACCGCTGGGCCTAGCGAACGAAACCGTCGCCGGGCTGCTCGAGCGCTTATGAAGCGTCGGCTTCGGGGAACACCGGCTCCCCGAGGTTGAGCATCAGCCGGTTGGCCCAGGCGAACAGGGCGACCGAATGGATCAGGTCGAGGATCTCCTGCTCGGTCAGCCCGGCCTCCTTCAACCCGCGCACGTCGTCGGCCGAGACCTTGTCGGGCTCGGCACCGAGACGGATCGAGAACGCGACGATGGCCTTCTCGCGCGCCGTGGTGCCGGCGCCTTGCGGCTCCTCGAACACCTGCGAGATCACGTCGTTGCGCTTGGCCAGCTGCTCGAAGCGCTGCGCATGCACCGAGGCGCAGTACACGCAGCCGTTGACGCGCGATTCCACCGTGGCGCCCAGCTCGCGCTCGGCACGCGGCATGCCGCCCGGTGCGAACATGATCGCGTTGAAGGCGATGGAGCGCTGCAGCAGTATCTCGGGCTGATGCGCCAGCACCAGGAAGTACGGCGAGCTGCGCGCCTGCGGGCTCATCTCGTCGAGTGCGGCCAGCTGGGCAGGCGTGGCGGTGTCGACGTTCACCGTGTCGAGCCACGGCTTCCACTGGAGCGCCTCGGTGGTGAAGCCCTTGATGCGGATCGGGGCCGTCATGCCGCAGCCTCCGCGGCGATCAGCGCCTTCAGGCCCGCGGCAACGCGGATCTGGTACGAGAGGAAGGCGATCAACTGGCTCATCGCCACGATGGCGGGCGTCGAGAGGCCGCTCGCGGCCAGCGACTGCACGGCGGCCTTGTCGCCCTCGATGGGGCGCTCGATCAGTTTGCCGGTGAAGGCCAGCACGGCCTGCAGGCGCGCATCGGCCACGGGCCGCCCGGCGTCCACGGCAGCGATCACGTCGCCATCCGCGCCTTCGGCCGCCAGCCTGTCGCGGTAGTGCGCGGCCAGGCTGTCCGCCTTCGACACGCGGCAGGCATGCAGCGCCACGAGCAGCCGCTCGCTTACCGACAGGCCTTCGACGGCCGGCGAGAACATCGCGTCATAGCTGCCCTGCGTGGCTGCAACGACCTTGTCGCGCTGGCGCCGCAGCGCCCAGAGGGGGTGGTCCGGCGCCAGCGGGACGGCGGCATCGATCACATCGTGGGGAGTGCTTGTCATGGTCGGTTTCTTTCTTGGGGCGGCAGCGCGGGCGTCCATTCGTCGCCGAACAGTTCCGGCTCGGCATAGGCCTCGAGGTTGGCGTAGTGGTGGTCGAAGTCCTCGCGATAGAACAGGCTGGCAATGCCGCTCGCCAGCCGCCTGGCGCCATCGCTGATGGCCGGGATGTCGCCCGACACCGTGCCGTGCGACAGCGCGGCCGGGTAGCAGAAGCAGTGGATGCGCCCGAGCCCCGCGCATTCGCCCGGCACGCGCTGCCGGAATTCGAAGGCGGGCCCGAGGTCGGGCGAGTCGGCCAGTTCCTGGTCTTCGTCGCCGGGCGCGGGCTCGAAGCGGTCTTTCCATGTCCGGATGTGGGCCGAGATGCCGGCAAACTCCGGACGGTTCGGCCAGTCGACCTTGAAGCCGGTCGAGACGATCAGGAAGTCGAATTCGAAAACCCCCTTCGGCGTCGACACGCGCATGGCCTCGCCCCGCGGCTCGATGGCGAGGATGGGGCAACCGAAGTTGAAGAAGGCATTGGTGTGCCCCGACACCCGCAGCGTGCTGCCGTGCGGCGGCGGCACGTTCGCCACGTTGATGTAGTGGCGGATGCGCCACTTGAGCTCGTCGGGCAAATCGTAGTGCCCCTGCGTGAGCCCCGGCACACCCGCCCCCTTGCCCTTGTTGACGCGCGGCAGGTCGGGCCGGCGGATCAGCAGCTCGACGCTGCGCGCACCGGCCTCCAGCGCGGTGGCCGCGCTGTCCATGGCCGAGGAGCCAGCGCCGACCACACCCACGCGCAGGCCTTCGAGCCGGCCGTAGTCCATGTCGTCGGACGAATGCGCCCATTTCGAGCGCGGCAGTGCGTCGACGAAAGCCGGAACGGCCGGCCCGCCGAGGCCGTCACGCCCCGTCGCAAGGACGACGCGGCGCGCCAGCACGCTGCGCTCGCCCTGCGGCGTGCGCAGGGCCAGCCGCACGCCGGACGCATCGGGCAGCGGGTGGATGCCGACCACCGCGGTGTCGTTGCGCACGTCCACGTCCATCACGCGGCGGTACCAGACCAGGTAGTCCATCCACTGCAGGCGCGGGATCTTGTCCATCGCGGTCCAGGCCTCCAGCCCGAACTGGGCCTCGAACCAGGCGCGAAAGGTGAGTGACGGCAGGCCGAGCGCGGGGCCGGTGAGCTCCTTGGGCGAGCGCAGCGTCTCCATGCGCGCCGTCGTCGCCCAGGGGCCCTCCTTGCCCGCGGGCGAGCGGTCGAACACCACGGCGCGAATGCCCAGCTGCGCCAGCGCGACCGAGGCGGCCAGGCCGGCCTGGCCGCCGCCGATGATGGCCACGTCGAGCATGGATTCATCGCCGGCCTGTCGGGCGGGCATCCAGTTGCGGCCGGGCCAGCCGAGATATTCGAGGTCCTGGGCGAGCCGCGCTTCGAGCGCGGCGAGGGAGGAAGCGGAATCTGATGTCATCTTGAAGAGCGGGGAACGACGCCCAGTGTAGAAAGCTTCGCGGGTGGCCCGGATTTCGCATGCCACAATGATTTTCAGACCACAGGGGCCGGCATGGGCAGCAAGAGCGACAGCGAATGGTGGCGCGGCGCGGTGATCTACCAGATCTACCCGCGCAGCTTCATGGACAGCGATGGCGACGGCATCGGCGACCTGCCGGGCATCACGTCCCGGCTCGAGCACGTGGCCAGCCTCGGCGTCGATGCCGTCTGGGTTTCCCCCTTCTTCCGCTCGCCGATGAAGGACTTCGGCTACGACGTGGCCGACTACCGCGCAGTCGACCCGCTGTTCGGCACGCTGGCCGACTTCGACGCCATGCTGGCGCGCATGCACGCGCTGGGCCTGAAGCTCATCATCGACCAGGTGCTTTCGCACACCTCCGACCAGCACGCCTGGTTCGCCGAAAGCCGCAGCAGCCGCGACAACCCCAAGGCCGACTGGTACGTCTGGGCCGACCCCAAGGCCGACGGCACCCCGCCGACCAACTGGCTGTCGGTGTTCGGCGGCTCGGCCTGGCAGTGGGACTCGCGCCGGCGGCAGTACTACCTGCACAGCTTCCTCGCCGAGCAGCCCGACCTCAACTTCCACTGCGACGCCGTGCAGGAGGCCCTGCTGGGCGAGGTCCGCTTCTGGTGCGAGCGCGGCGTGGACGGCTTTCGCTTCGACGCCTGCAACCACCAGTTTCACGATGCGCTGCTGCGCGACAACCCGCCGGCCTCACCGGCGTCGATCGACGGGGTCAGCACAGTGCGCGCCGACAACCCCTACGCGATGCAGCAGCACCTGTACGACAAGAGCCAGATGGAGAACCTGGCCTTCCTCGAAAGCCTGCGCCGCCTGCTCGACGATTACGGCGCGGTGGCGCTGGGCGAGGTCGGCGACGAGAACGCGCCGCCCGTCATGGCGCAATACACCGAGCTCGGCAAGCGCCTGCACCTGGCCTACAGCTTCAGCCTGCTGACGGCAGACCACCGCCCCGCCCACCTGCGCCACCAAGTCGAGGCGCTCGACGACGCGCTGGCGCCCACCGGCGGCTGGGGTTGCTGGGCGGTGTCGAACCACGATGTGCCGCGCGTCGCCACGCGATGGAGCGACGGCGGCCCGGCCGACACCCGGCGCGACCGGCTCTGGCTGGCGCTGCTGCTCGCACTGCGCGGCAGCGCCAGCATCTACCAGGGCGAGGAACTGGGCCTGCCCGAGGCCGAAGTGCCCTTCGAACTGCTGCAGGACCCGTACGGCCGCGCGTTCTGGCCCGAGTTCAAGGGCCGCGACGGCTGCCGCACGCCGATGCCGTGGACCACCGCGGCGCCGAACGGCGGCTTCACCACCGGTACGCCCTGGCTGCCGGTGTACGGCCCCCACCTTCCGCTGGCCGTCGAACGGCAGGCCGCGCGGCCCGATTCGATGCTCGCCTTCAGCCGCACGCTGCTGCACTGGCGGCGCACGCAGCCCCTGCTGCGCACCGGCGGCATCCGCTTCATCGATGCGCCCGACCCTCTGCTGCATTTCGAGCGGCGCGACGGGCATTCGTCGCTGCAGGCGGTCTTCAACCTCGGGAGCGAACCGGTTTCGATGCCGCTGGCCGAAGCCCTGATGCCTCTCGTCGGACATCCGCTCGCGCCGAGCGCCGTCATGCAGGCCGAAGGCGCAAAGCGCATGCTCGCGCTGGCGCCGTACGGCGTCTTCTTCGGCACGCCCGCCGCCGAAGGACAAAGCTGAGCACCATGCCCTCCTCCAAGCCGCTGCCCGAATCCGAAGTCCATGCGCTGATGCGCGCGGAGCATGGCGACCCGTTCGCCGTGCTGGGCCCGCACGAGACGCCCGAAGGCCTGGAAGTGCGCACATTGCTGCCCGGTGCGCAGCGCGTGGCCGTGCTGCATTCGCGCACCGGCTGGCCGCTTGCGATCCTGGCACGGCATGCCGAATCGGACCTGTTCAGCGGATTGGTCCCGGCCGCGGAGGCCCGCATGGGCTACTCGTTCCAGGTCGACTGGGAGGCGCACACCTCGCGGCTCGAAGACCCCTACCGCTTTCCGTTCGTGCTCGGCGAAACCGACGTGTGGCTGCTGGCCGAGGGCACGCACCTGCGCCCCTGGGAACGGCTGGGTGCGCACCTGCGCGAGATGGACGGCGTGAAGGGCGTGGCCTTTGCCGTCTGGGCGCCGAACGCAAAGCGCGTGTCGGTGGTGGGCAGCTTCAACAACTGGGACGGCCGGCGCCACATGATGCGGCTGCGCCGCGAGTGCGGCGTGTGGGAGATCTTCGCGCCGCATGTGACGGTGGGCGACAGCTACGAGTTCGAGATCCTGTCGGCGCAGGGCGAGGTGCTGCGCAAGGCCGATCCCTTCGCGTTCTCGTCGCAGCTGCGGCCTGACACCGCCTGCGTGGTGCAGCCCCTTCCCGCGCCGGTGAAGCTGCCCGAAGGCCGCGCCGCCGCGAACGGGCGCCCTGCGCCGATCAGCATCTACGAAGTGCACCTGGGCTCGTGGCGCCGCAAGAACAACGGCCACGAATGGCTGGACTACCGCGAGCTGGCCGACACGCTGGTGCCCTACGCGCGCGACATGGGCTTCACGCACATCGAGCTGCTGCCGATCAGCGAACACCCCTTCGACGGCTCATGGGGCTACCAGCCGATCGGGCTCTACGCGCCTACCTCGCGCTTCGGCACGCCGGGCGACTTCCGGCATTTCGTGGAAGCGGCGCATGCCGCAGGGCTGGGCGTGATCCTCGATTGGGTGCCCGCGCACTTCCCGACCGATTCGCACGGCCTCGGCCGCTTCGACGGCACCGCGCTGTACGAGTACGCCGATCCGCGCGAAGGCTTCCACAACGACTGGCAGACGCTGATCTTCAACTACGCGCGCACGGAGGTGCGCAACTACCTCGTCGGCAATGCGCTGTACTGGCTGGAGCGCTACGGCGTGGACGGCCTGCGCGTGGATGCGGTGGCTTCGATGCTGTACCGCGACTACAGCCGCAAGGCCGGCGAGTGGGTGCCGAACGTGCTCGGCGGGCGCGAGAACCTGGAGGCCATCGACTTCCTGCGTCGCATGAACCGCGTGGTGGGCATCGAGCGGCCCGGGGCCATGACGGTGGCAGAGGAATCGACAAGCTTTCCCGGCGTGACCCGGCCGCCGGAAGACGGCGGGCTGGGCTTTCACTACAAGTGGAACATGGGGTGGATGAACGACACGCTGGCGTATGCGGGCACCGATCCGGTCTACCGCAAGCATCACCACCAGCAGATCACCTTCGGGCTGATGTACGCGCTCAGCGAGAACTTCGTGCTGCCGCTGTCGCACGACGAAGTGGTGCACGGCAAAGGCTCGATGATCGGGCGGATGCCTGGCGACGAGTGGCAGAAGTTCGCGGGCCTGCGTAACCTGTATGGCTACCTCTGGGCGTATCCGGGAAAGAAGCTGCTGTTCATGGGGGGCGAGTTCGCGCAATACGCGGAGTGGAATGCCGACCGCGGCCTCGACTGGCATCTGCTGGAGCATGCGGCGCATCAAGGGGTGCGGCGGCTGGTGCGCGACCTGAACAACGTGTATCGGCACTTTCCTGCGCTGCATGAGCTCGACCATGAGGGCGCGGGGTTCGAATGGATCGTGCATGACGATGCGGACCAGTCGGTGTTTGCGTTTGTTCGGCGGGCTCGGGATGGGGCGTTCGTGGTGGCGGTCTGCAATTTCACGCCGGTGCCTCGGCATGGGTATCGGCTGGGGGTTCCTTGTGCTGGCTCTTATCGGGAGATTGTCAATACGGATGGCTCGATTTATGGGGGCAGTGGGGTCGGAAACGGCGTTGTCGAGAGTTCTCCCGTGCCATGGCATGGGAAGACGGACTCTGTTTCGATCAGCGTGCCGCCACTGGCTACTGTGATGTGGGTGTTGGCTTGACGTTGCTTGACTTGGTTTGTTTCCCGGGGCCGGGTCTCGCCCCGGCAGGCGACCTACGTTTCTTTGCTTCGCCAAAGAAACGTAGGCAAAAGAAAGGCGACCCTACTTTCTGCGTCCCTGCGCTTCGCTCCGGGCAACCTGCGGTGCTCGCGGTTCGCGGGGTCCCGCCCAAACTCGCTTCGCTCAGACAAGGGCGGGCCCTGATCCGCGAACCGCTGCGCTCCTCGGCGCAGCCA
>NZ_JBGLYU010000042.1:0-54604 GCF_047304235.1 Variovorax sp. Varisp36 | reverse complement strand
CACCCCAACCCTCCCCCAGAGGGGGAGGGAGAAATACATCGAATACTTCATAGAGCCAGTCCAAGCAGCGATTGCTGCAGTTGCGCGTCCTCGGAGAACGCCGCCATCGAGCCGCTGTGCACCACGCGGCCGTTGTCCATCACCGCGACGGTGTCGCCCAGGCGTTGGGCGAAGTTGATGTTCTGCTCCACCAGCAAGATCGTCACGCCGCTGCGCTTGAGCTCGGCGAAGGCGTCGATCATGTTGTTGATCATCACGGGCGCAAGGCCCTTGCTGGGCTCGTCGATGATGAGCAGCTCGCGCGGCTCCACGATGGCGCGCGACACGGCCAGCATCTGCTTCTGCCCGCCCGACAGCTTGCCCGCCGGGTGGTTCCAGAACTTCTCGACCGCGGGGAAGAGCTTGAAGATCCACTTCAGGCGCGTGTCGTCGATCTGCGCTGCGTTCTTGGCGCCACGCGCGGCGAGCAGCATGTTCTCTTTCACCGTGAGGTCGGAGAAGATGCCCATGTTCTCGGGCACGTAGGCAATGCCCAGGCCGGCGATCTGCGGCGTGTGCTGTGCGGTGATCTCCTTGTCCCCGAAGCGCACCCTGCCCTGCGACGCATGCCACAGGCCCATGATGGTTCGCAGCGTGGTCGTCTTGCCCGCGCCGTTGCGGCCCAGCAGCATGGTGAGCTGGCCCTTCGGCACGGCGAGATCGACGCCATGCAGGATGTGATACGCCCCGATGTGCGTGTGCACGCCCTCGAGGCTCAGAAGAAGATTCTCGGCGCTCATGCAGCCTCCTTCGCGATGCCCAGGTACGCCTCCTGCACCACCGGCGAGGCGATCACCTCCGCCGGTTCGCCGTCGGCCACCAGCGTGCCGTTGTGCAGCACGATGATGCGGTCCGCGAGCTCGCGCACCACGTCCATCTTGTGTTCGACCAGCAGGATGGTCTTGCTCTTGTCCTGCTTGAGCTTGCGGATCAGATCGAGGATGACCGGCGCCTCGGCCGCGTTCATGCCGGCCGTGGGCTCATCGAACATGAAGACCTTCGGCTCCAGCGCCATCAGCAACGCCACTTCGAGCTTGCGCTGGTCGCCGTGCGGCAGGCTCGCCACGGTCGCGTGCTCGCGCGATTTCAGCGCCACGTCTCCAAGGATCTGGTCCGCGCGCTCGGTCAGCGCCTTGTGGTCGCTCCAGATGCTCCACAGGTTGAGCCCGCGCCGGTGCGCGCCCTCGCGCGTGGCCTGCACCGCGAGGCGCACGTTCTCCAGCACCGTGAGGTTCGGGAACAGGTTGGTGAGCTGGAAGGCGCGCCCCAGCCCCGCGTGCGTGCGCGCCGACGGCGACAGGCCCGACAGCGAGTGCCCGTCGAGCGAGACCGTGCCGGCGCTCGCCTTGAGCTGGCCCGAGATAAGGTTGAAGTAAGTGGTCTTGCCCGCCCCGTTGGGGCCGACGATGGCCGTCAGCGTGCCCGGCGCGAAGGCGCAGCTCACACCGTTGACGGCCACGTGCCCACCGAAGCGGATGGTCAGGTCCCGGGTCTCAAGCATCGTTGGTCATTGCGAATTGAAAAGAGAAATGAAGACGGACCTCAACAGGTGCCAATCACGTAGTAGTTGGGGCCGGTCTGCTTCAGCGTGGTGGTGACGTAGATGTTCCACAAGCCCATCGACTGCCCCGAGCCGTAGGCATAGGTAAGGCCCCACAGTGCATAGGCTCGCCCGGCCACGGTGTGCGTGTAGTTGCTCGCGGTGTAGCACGTTTCGCCGCCGCCGGAGCCCGCGGTGGTGGCGCCCGTGGCTGCGGCCGACATGGCGCCTTCGACGTTGCTCGCGTCCAGCGCGGCCACCGTCCAGCTGTACGTGGTCGATGCGGCCAGGCCGGTGTCGGTGTAGCTGGTGGCGGCGACGGGAGAGGCGTTGACCTTGCTGCCGCCGCGGTACACGTTGTAGCCGCTGGCGCCCGTGACGCCAGCCCAGCCGATCACCATGCTGCTGCTGGTCGCGCCCGAGGTGCCCACGCCGGTGGGCGCGGGCAGGCCGCTGCCGCCCGCCGAGCCGGTGACGCGGTCGATCATGGCCTTCATCGCCGCCATCTGCGGTCCGGATTTCTTGGAATAGTTGACGCTGTCGTAGCCCCACCAGTCCCAGCAGCTGTTGGTGGCGGCCGTGCTCGTCTGCGGGTAGACCAGCACGATGTTGTTGGTGTCGGCCCAGCGGTTGTAGCCGGTCTTGCGCACGTACTGGTCGCCCACGTCGGTGTAGTTCTGCTTGCAGCCGTGCAACACCAGGTGCACGCGGCACGAGGTGGTGGTGCAGGCCTGCGGCACGTAGATCCAGCCGGTGGTGGCCATCCCGTGGCCGGTGATGAACTCCGACTGGCTGAACTCGGTGAAGGTGCCGCCCAGCGTGCCGTTGTTGCGTGGGTTCAGCGGCCCGTAGAGCTGCGTGAGGATCTCGCCCGCGAGGTCGAAGCCGCAGTTGTTGATGTAGGGTGCGGCGGTGGTGCTGCAGGCGCCGCCGTAGTCGTCGGTGACCATCGCGTGGCCTGCGCCGATGTTGTTCTTGTAGACCGTGTTGGCGGTGGGCACGAAGCTCTGGTAGTAGGTCTTCAGGTCGTCCATGACCGCCTGCTTGACGGTGTTGTCCGATGTGCCCGAGAACAGGTACACCTTGGAGCCGCTGAGGTTCGACACCGGGTCGATCGCGCCGCTGGCGGCCCAGCTGTTGGTGGTGCTCACGAGCGACGACACCGGGATGCTGGTGCTGTGCGTCATGCAGCGCCCGGTGGCGTTGGTCACCGAGCCTTCGGCGCAATAGAACGGCCCGCCCGCCACCACGCCGACGCCGCGCTTGAAGGTGGCCGAATAGGCCACATGCAGTTGCACCGACATGAAGCCGCCCGCCGACAGGCCGGACACGCTCACCTCCGCCGGGTTGGCGCCGAGCGCCGGCAGCGGCACAGCCGCCGTGGCGGCATGCGCCGCCACCGCCATTGCCGCGGCCGCGGCAAATCCCTTCCAGTTCATCGATCGCATCGCTGTCTCCTTGTGTTGTGGGTATCGAACGCTTGCTTGCTGACGAATCGGCCGTGGATCAGGCTGGCTGCGCAGACGCAGGCTGGCGCTTCGCCCGGCGGCCATCCGGGGCGAAATGGAGAACACTCAAGGAACACCGCGGAACCGGCTTGCCGGGCCGCTGGTGTTGCCCCCGGTAGGGGTAGGCGCAGCGACACGAAGTGCGCGCAGCCTGGGGGCGAGCCCTTACCTTTTGTTCTTGATCGGGATGTCCATCTCTTCAGGCTTGATCTCGTGCACCAGCTCCGGCACACCCCAGGCAAACGCCGGGTCGACCTTGATCTTGAAGTGGTACATCGACTGCATCGCCTGGTGGTCTTCCTTGCGGAAGGTCATCTTGCCCTTGGGCGTGTCGAAGCTCATGCCTTCCATGGTGCTGATGAGCTTGTTGGTGTTGGTGTCGCCGTTGGTCTTCTTCAGCGCCGTGACCACCGCCATCGCGGCCGAGAAGCCGCCGGCCGTGAAGAAGTCCGGCGGCGTCTTGAACTGCTTGTAGTGCGCCGACACCATCGCCTCGTTCACCGGGTTCTTCGGGATGCCGAAGTAGTAGTACGCCGCGCCTTCCATGCCCGGCAGCGCCTTGTAGGCCGCCATCGCGGGCAGGATGTTGCCGCCGGTGGCGATCTCGATGCCGTAGCGCTTCAGGTCGAGGTCGACGATCTTGAACGGGTTGCCCGCGCCGGCCCAGACGATCCAGATGACCTTGCGGCCCGGCTGGTCCTTGAGCTTGTCGATCAGGCGCTGCGCGCCGGCCGTGAAGTCGGTGGTGGTGGGCGGCAGGTACTCCTCATGGACCAGCTTGGCCTTCTTGAGCGCTGCGCCGAAGGCCTTCACGCCGTCGCGGCCGAAGGCGTTGTCCTGCGCCAGCGTGGCGACGGTGACGCCCGGCTTGTCGACGGCCACCGCGTTGGAGATCGCATCCTGGCTCGAATTACGGCCGGTGCGGAAGATGTACTTGTTCCACTTGTCGCCGGTGATCGAGTCGGCCACCGCAGGCTCGACCAGCAGGATCTTCTTGTATTCCTCGGCCACGGGCAGCATCGCGAGCGCCACGCCCGACGAGGTCGGGCCGACGGCCAGCGCGGCCTTGTCGTCGGAATAGGCGGCCGCCAGCAGCGACTTGCCGAGATCGGGCTTGCCCTGGTCGTCCTTCTCGATGACCACGAGCTTCTTGCCGTTGACCATCATCGTGCCGCCGGTGGCGTAGTCCAGGCCCATCATGAAGCCGGTCTGGGTCTGCTTGCCGTAGGCCTCCAGTGCGCCCGTCTTGCTGTAGATGTGGGCGATGCGGATTTCGCTGGACTGGGCCCAGGCGGGTGCGGCGGCTGCGCAGGTGGCAAGTGCGGCCAGGGCGACGAGGTGGCGACGGTTCATTCTTTGTCTCCTGATAATGGTGACTGAATATTGCACAGTTCGTGCCATTCTCTAAGCCATTGATAACAAACACTTCTTTATTCGAGAAGAGCGCCATTCGACTGAATTCAGAACACTGGAGGCGTCTTTTTTTCAGACATCTGTCTTTTTATTGTTCAGGGTTTTCGCGGAGGCTTGGCGCTGCGCGATCCATTGCTTGAACTGACGCTCGGCCTGCATGCGGAATTCGTTGCGCGCGTGATTGCAGGCTGCGTGCGCGAGCCGCCGGTGCTTTGACGAACGGATGCCGCCGAAGGTCGAGTCCACGAGATGCTCGATGGTGGCGGACTCCGGCCGGCCCGCGGGCTCCTCGAAATCCATAGGCAACCCGCACCAATGGCAGTTGGGCCCGAAGGTGGAGCGCAGTGCCTTGATGCTCACAGGTTCGCGTATTCCAGGATCTCCTGGCCCATCAGCGTGCAGTCGTTACCCGACACGAAGTAGATGAGCCGCATGCGGTACTCGCCCTTGTAGATGCTGCCCCAGACTTCGAGCACCTTGAACTGCTGCTTCTTGTTGGCAGGGTTGCGGATCGGCGGCAGCTCCTTCACGTCGGGGCTGATGCGGATGCGGTCGTCCTCGCCGAAGTGGAAGGTCAGCAGCTTCTTGGCACGGGCGACGGCCTCGCCGGAACACTGGGGCGCGGCGTTTGCCAGGCTGGCAGCGGCGCAGAGGGCAAGGCAGGCAGCGGAGCGGGCAAGGGCCTTCTTCATCGGATGTGGCGTCGGAGTTGTGGGCTGGAGCGGGAGTATCGCTCTGACACCGGGCTCAATGCTCCGGTCACGGGGACTCCACCCAATAGAGCTGCTTGTGGCCCCGGGCCTCGTAGACCTGCTGGTCGTAGCCGGCAACCCTGCGGCTCTCGCATTCGTGCATCAGGACGCGCCAATGGACGTGTGGCGCTCGATGTCCGCGCGGCCTATCCTGCGCATGGCAGACAGCGGATTCAGGTTGGCTGTTCCTGACTCGTCATCCGCTCATACAAGGTCGCCCGCGAAATCCCGAGCAGCCGCGAGGTCGCCAGCTTGTTCCCGCCCGTCGAAGCCAGCGCCGCCGCGATCGCCTTGCGCTCCAGCTCGGCCACCTGCTGCGCCAGCGGCCGCAGCAACGCCGCTTCTTCATCCGCATCGTGCGCGCTCTGCAAGGTGGCCGGCAACTCGATCTGCTCCAGCCCAGCCTCGCGCAGGATGCGTTCGAGCTGCACGGAATCGATGCGCTGCGAGTCGCTGCGCATGGTCACCTGCTCCAGCACGTTGCGCAGTTCGCGGATGTTGCCGCGCCAGTGCTGGCCCGCGAGCAGCGCGAGCGCGTCGGGCGTGAGTTCGGGTGGCGCCTCGCCGCTGCGCAGCGCCATGTCCTCGCCCAGCGCCTCGACCAGCGCGGGAATGTCCGAGCGCCGCTCGCGCAGCGGCGGCACGCGCAGCGGCAGCACGTTGAGGCGGTAGTAGAGGTCTTCGCGGAACAGCCCCCGCCGCACCAGCTCCGGCAGGTCGCGCGAGGTGGCCGCGATCACGCGGGCATCGAAAGGCACGAGCTTGTTGGAGCCCAGCGGCTCGATCTCGCCCTCCTGCAGCGCACGCAGCAGCTTGGCCTGCAGGCCGAGCGGCATGTCGCCGATCTCGTCGAGGAACAGGCTGCCGCCGTCGGCCAGCTTGAATTTGCCCTCGCGGCCCTTGCGGTCGGCGCCGGTGAAGGCGCCGGGTGCGAAACCGAAGAACTCGGCTTCGAGCAGCGTGTCCGGCACGGCCGCGATGTTGACACTGACGAACTGGCCCTTCGCCCGCGCCGACGAGGCATGGATCGCGTGCGCCAGCAGTTCCTTGCCCGTACCGGTTTCTCCCAGCAGCAGCACCGGGCTGGCCGACTGGGCCGCGCGGCGCGCATGCCGCTTCACCTCCACCGCCGCCGGGCTGCTGCCGATGAAGCTCGCGAAGGTGTACTTGGAGCGGCGCTGGCCATCGGGCGCATGCTGGTAGAGCGGGTTGTTGCGCTGGCTCGCGAGTTCGCGCCGCGCGTCGTCCAAGTCGCGCTGCAGCAGCGCGAACTTGCTGATGAGCGGCTGCAGCGTGGTCTCGGGCTGGTCGAACAGCACGATGCCGATGGCGCCGATCACCTCGCCCGCCCCGCCCTCGCGCTCCTGGCGCAGCGGGAGGCGGCTGACCACGAAGGTGCCGGCCTTGTTGGTCAGCAGGTCCACGAGGATCGGCTCGCCGGTCTCAAGCACTCGCCGCATCTGGGTATTGGGAATCACGTCTTCCACCATGTGCCCCAGGAACTGGTCGATGGACGAAAAGCCCAGCGCCGGCAGGAAACGCCGGTAGCCCTCGTTCACCCACACGATGCGCCCGCTGCTGTCCACCAGGAACATGCCCTGGCTGATGCTTGAAAACAAATGAAACATCGAGCGCGCGGCCAGCGCGAGGATGCCCTCGGCGTCGAGGGGCAGTGTGGGCGGTGCGGTGGGAGCGACAGGCATGGCGGGATCGTAGCGCGCATCAATCGGCAACAAATCCGGCATCAAAGTCCGCGGGGAAATGCCCAGAATCGAAGTTGCAGACAAAAGCCTTCAGCGGCCCTTAAGTAAATCAATCGTTTGATTTCATGCATGGTTTAATGCGGGGCATGAATGCGAGAGACCCGATCACCCAGGCCCCGCGCCGCGCACCGCGCAGCGACGGCGCCGAGGCACGCCACCGGCTGCTCCACACAGCGCTGCGGCTGTTCGCGCAGAAGGGGTTCTCCAAGACCTCCACGCGCGAGATCGCCCGCGAGGCGGGGGTCAACATCTCGGCCATCAGCTACTACTTCGGCGACAAGGAGGGGCTGTACGCGGCCACCTTCAGCGAACCGATGGGCGGCGACTCCAGCGACCTCGTCGCCGCCTGCAACGTGCCCGGCCAGTCGCTCGAAGACACGCTGCGCATCTGCATGGTGTCGATGATCGACCCGCTCAAGCAGGGCGAGATCGTGCGGCAGTGCATCCAGTTGCACATGCGCGAGATGCTGGAGCCGACGAGCCGCTGGGCCGAAGAGCTGGAGCGCGACATCAAGGGTCCGCACCGCGCCATCGCCGACCTGCTGTGCCGCCACCTGAAGGTGGAGCGGGCCGACGACGACATCCACCGCCTGACCTTCGCGATCACCGGGCTGTCGATGCAGCTCTACGTGAGCCAGGATTTCATCGAGGCCATTCGCCCTTCGCTGCTGCGCACACCGCGCGCCATCGACACCTGGGCCGACCGCCTCACGGGCTATGCGCTGGCGCTGGTCGAAGCCGAGGCGGTCCGCCGGAATGCCGAGAGAAAGCTGAAGAAATGAGAAGACTCCGACTGAAACTGATGGCTGCCCTCTGCCTGGGCATCGGCCTGATGGGCTGTTCGCTGACGCGCCCGCCCGCGCAGGTCGAGGCGCCGTTCCCTGCGCAATGGCACGCTCCCCTGCCCCACGGCGGCTCGCTGGCATCGCTGGCCGACTGGTGGCGCCAGCTCGACGATCCGCTGCTGGTCGAGCTGATCGCCGCAGCCGAAGCGGCGAGCCCGAACATTGCCAGCGCAGCGGCGCGCGTGGCCGAGGCGCGCTCCACGCGCGTGCAGGCCGGCGCCGCGCTGCTGCCGAGCCTGGACGGCACGGCTTCGGCCAGCCGCGGCACCTCGGGCTTTGCTTCCAGCGGCGGCGGCAGCAACAGCAGCAACCTCTCCGCGAGTACGCCGATCACCACGCTGCAGGCGGGCCTGCAGTCGAAATGGGAGATCGACCTGTTCGGCCGACTGCGCGCCGACCGCGACGCCGCCGAGGCCAAGCAGAACAGCGCCAATGCCAAGTGGCACGACGCCCGCGTGGCGGTGGCGGCCGAGACGGCCAACGCCTATTTCGCCGAGCGTGCCTGCCAGCAGCAGCTGCGGGTATCCGAATCAGACGCGCATTCGCGCTCGGAGACGGCGCGGCTCAACGACCTCTCCGCGAAGGCCGGCTTCACCGCACCGGCCGATGCCGCGCTGGCCCGCGCCAGCGCCTCCGACGCCTCGGGCCGCCTCACCCAGCAGCGCGCCCAGTGCGCGGTGCAGCGCAAGGCGCTGGTGGCGCTCAGCGGCATCGACGAAACCACGCTCGAGCAGAAGCTCGCCGCCGCGCCAGCACAGCGTGCACTGCCAGCCGTAGGCAGCATCGCCAGCGTGCCGGCAGAGGCGATCTCGCAGCGGCCCGACGTGTACGCGGCCGAGCTCGGCGTAGCCTCGGCCAGCGCCGACGTAGGCTCGGCCGAAGCCGAGCGCTACCCCAAGCTCACGCTGTCGGGTTCGATCGGACGCACGCAATACCGCGTCAGCGGCGTGCACCAGTCGCTCGAGACCTGGACCGTGGGCCCGCTGTCGCTGACCGTGCCGCTGCTCGACGGCGGCGCGCGCAGGGCCAACACCGACGCCGCCAAGGCGCGCTACGCCGAGGCCGTGTCGCTCTACCGCGCCAACGTGCGGCAGGCCGTGCGCGAGGTCGAGGAGGCGCTGGTCAACCTCGACGCCACCGACGCCCGCACCACCGACGCCGACGCCGCGGTGAAGAACTACCAGGCCTCCTTCGACGCCACGCAGGCCCGCTACAGCAGCGGCCTCGCGAGCCTGTTCGAGCTGGAGGATTCGCGCCGCACGCTGTTCTCCGCGCAGACAGCGCGCGTCTCGCTGCAGCGCGAGCGCACCGAGGCATGGGTTGCGCTGTACCGCTCGATGGGTGGCGGCTGGAGCCGCTCCGCGCCCTCTTCCGAATCGTCCTCAATGACCACCACCCCGGCCACCCAGGTCGCGACGTCGCCATGAAAACAATGAAGCGTTCCACTCTCGTCATCGCGCTGCTCGCGCTGGTCGTCGTCATCGCGGCGATCTTCTTCGTGGCGCGCGGCAAGCCCTCGGACAAGGCGGCCGAGTCCGCCGCCAAGGCAAAGGACGGCGGCTCCGCGCCCAGGCCCGCGCTGACCGTCACCGTCGCCAGGCCGGAGGCCACCGAGCTGATGCTCACGCTCGCAGCCAACGGCAACGTTGCCGCCTGGCAGGAGGCCGTGGTCGGCTCCGAGTCCAACGGCCTGAAGCTGGCCGAGGTGCGCGTGAACGTGGGCGACGTCGTCAGGAAGGGCCAGGTGCTGGCCGTGTTCTCGCCCGAGACAGTGCAGGCCGACATCGCGCAGTCGCGCGCCTCGCTGGCCGAGGCCCGCGCCACCGCGGCCGACGCTGCCGGCAATGCCGCGCGCGCCCGCACGCTGCAGGCCACCGGCGCGCTGAGCCAGCAGCAGATCAACCAGTACCAGACGACCGAGCAGACCGCCAAGGCGCGCGTGGAGGCGGCCGAGGCGGTGCTGGCCGCGCAGCAGGTGCGCGGGCGCAACACACAGGTGCTGGCACCCGACGACGGCGTGATCTCGGCGCGCACCGCCACCGTCGGCAGCGTGGTCTCGGCCGGCACCGAGCTGTTCCGCCTGATCCGCCAGGGCCGGCTCGAATGGCGCGCCGAGGTCACTTCGGCGGAGCTGAGCCGCATCTCGGTCGGCACCACCGCCTTCGTGGTCAGCGCCAGCGGCGCGCAGGTGCGCGGCAAGGTGCGCAGCATTGCGCCCACGGTCGATCCGCAGACGCGCGCGGCGCTGGTGTACGTCGACCTTCCCAACGTGCAGCAGAACACCGGCATCAAGGCGGGCATGTTCGCGCGCGGCGACTTCGAGCTGGGCCGCAGCTCGGCGCCCACGGTGCCGCAGAGCGCCATCGTGCCGCGCGACGGCTTCAACAACGTCTTCCTGCTCAAGCCTGACAACAAGGTGGCGCAGATGAAGGTGCAGATCGGCCGGCGCCTGAACGACCGCATCGAAATCACCAGCGCGCTGCCCGACGGCGCCCAGGTGGTGGTGCAGGGTGCGGGCTTCCTCAACGACGGCGACCTGGTGCGCGTGGTGGATGCGCCCGCGCCCTCCGCGCAGCCGGCCAGGTCGGCGGCCTCCGCCGCCGCGGCCAAGTAAGCAATTCAAAGGACACGCCCATGAACGTTTCCGCCTGGTCCATACGCAACCCGATTCCGGCGGTGATGCTGTTCGTGCTGCTCACCTTCGGGGGGCTGCTGTCGTTCAACGCGATGAAGGTGCAGAACTTTCCGGACATCGACTTGCCGACCGTGACGGTCTCGGCGTCGCTGCCCGGCGCCGCGCCTTCGCAGCTGGAGACCGACGTCGCGCGCAAGCTCGAGAACTCCATCGCCACGGTGCAGGGCCTGAAGCACATCACCACCAAGGTGCAGGACGGCGCCGCCACGCTGATCGTCGAATTCCGCCTCGAGAAGCCGGTGCAGGAAGCCGTGGACGACGTGCGCTCCGCGGTGCAGCGCGTGCGCGCCGATCTGCCGGCCGACGTGCGCGACCCGGTCGTCACCAAGCTCGACTTCGCGGCCCAGCCGGTGCTGGCCTTCACCATCGCCTCCTCGGCCATGGACGACGAGGCACTGAGCTGGTTCGTCGACAACGACATCACCAAGAAGCTGCTCGCGCTGCCCGGCGTAGGTGCGGTGAACCGCGTGGGCGGCGTCGCGCGCCAGGTGCACGTCGACCTCGACCCGGGCAAGCTGCAGGCGCTGGGCGCCTCGGCAGCCGACATCTCGCGCCAGTTGCGCCAGGTGCAGACCGAGAGCGCGGGCGGCCGCTTCGACCTGGGCGGCAGCGAGCAGCCCGTTCGCACCATGGCCACGGTGCAGTCGGCTGACCAGCTGGCCGACATGCAGATCGTGCTGACCGACGGACGGCGCATCCGCCTCGACCAGGTGGCGCGCATCAGCGACACCATCGCCGAGCCGCGCGCGGCCGCGCTGCTCAACGGCAAGCCCGTGGTGGGCTTCGAGGTGGCCCGCAGCCGCGGTGCCAGCGAGGTGGAAGTGGGCCACGCCGTGCAGAAGGCGCTGGCCGACCTGCGTGCGAAGCGGTCCGACATCGAGCTGACCGAGGCATTCAACTTCGTCGATCCGGTGGACGAGGAATACAACGGCTCGCTGCACCTGCTCTACGAAGGCGCCATCCTGGCGGTGGTGGTGGTGTGGCTGTTCCTGCGCGACTGGCGCGCCACGTTCGTGTCGGCCATCGCACTGCCGATGTCGGTGATCCCGGCGTTCATCGGCATGTACCTGCTGGGCTTCTCGGTCAACGTGATCTCGCTGCTGGCGCTGTCGCTGGTGGTCGGCATCTTGGTGGACGACGCCATCGTGGAGGTCGAGAACATCGTGCGCCACCTGCGCATGGGCAAGACACCCTACCAGGCGGCCATGGAGGCGGCCGACGAGATCGGCCTGGCCGTGATCGCCACCACCTTCACGCTGATCGCGGTGTTCCTGCCCACGGCCTTCATGAGCGGCGTGGCCGGCAAGTTCTTCAAGCAGTTCGGCTGGACGGCCTCGCTGGCGGTGTTCGCGTCACTGGTGGTGGCGCGCGTGCTCACGCCCATGATGGCGGCCTACATCCTGAAGCCGATCGTCGGCGCGGAGAAGGAGCCGGGCTGGCTGCGCTGGTACATGCGCGCGGTGGAATGGAGCACGCACAACCGCTTCAAGACGATGGTGCTGGCCACCCTCTTCTTCTTCGGTTCGCTGGCGATGATCCCGCTGCTCAAGACCGGCTTCATTCCGGCGGACGACAACTCGCAGACGCAGATCTATCTCTCGCTCGCGCCCGGCTCCACGCTGGCGCAGACCACGGCCGCCGCCGAGGAAACCCGCAACCGCGTGATGAAGATCGACCACGTGAAGAGCGTCTACACCACTGTGGCGGGCGGCAGCGCGGGTGGTGACCCGTTCGCGAACTTCGGCACGCCCGAAACGCGCAAGGCCACGCTCACAATCAAGCTCGATCCGCGCGGCGACCGCCCGCGCAAGCAGGTGATCGAGAACCGGATCCGCACCGCGCTCGAAACGCTGCCCGGCGTGCGCAGCACCGTGGGCCTGGGCGGCTCGGGCGAGAAGTACATCCTGGCGCTCACGGGCGAAGACCCGGCGGCGCTGGCCAGCGCCGCCAGCGCAGTCGAGAAAGACCTGCGCACCATTCCCGGCCTGGGCAACATCACCTCCACCGCCAGCCTGATCCGCCCCGAGATCGCCGTGCGCCCCGACTTCGCGCGCGCCGCCGACCTGGGCGTGACCAGTTCGGCCATCGCCGAGACGCTGCGCGTGGCCACCCTGGGCGATTACGACCAGGCGCTGGCCAAGCTCAACCTCGCGCAGCGGCAGGTGCCGATCGTGGTGAAGCTGGAAGACTCGGCACGCAAGGACATCGACCTGCTCGGACGCCTCTCGGTGCCCGGCGCGCGCGGGCCCGTGATGCTGAACCAGGTGGCCTCGCTCACCATGGAAGGCGGCCCGGCCGTGATCGACCGCTACGACCGCTCGCGCAACGTGAACTTCGAGATCGAGCTTTCGGGCGTGGGCCTGGGCGACGCCAAGGCCGCGGTGGAAAAGCTGCCCTCGATCCAGAAGCTGCCGGCCGGTGTGCGCGTGACCGAAGTGGGCGACGCCGAGGTGATGACCGAGCTGTTCGCCAGCTTCGGCCTGGCGATGCTCACCGGCGTGCTGTGCATCTACATCGTGCTGGTGCTGCTGTTCAAGGACTTCCTGCATCCGGTGACGATCCTGTGCGCGCTGCCGCTCGCCTTGGGCGGCGCGTTCGTGGGGCTGCTGATCGGGCAGAAGGCGCTGTCGATGCCCTCGCTGATCGGTCTCATCATGCTGATGGGCATTGCCACCAAGAACTCCATCCTGCTGGTGGAGTACGCCATCGTGGCGCGCCGCGACCACGGCATGAGCCGCTGGGACGCGCTGCGCGACGCCTGCCACAAGCGCGCCCGGCCCATCATCATGACCACGCTCGCCATGGGCGCGGGCATGCTGCCGATCGCGGTCGGCTTCGGCGCCGCGGACTCCAGCTTCCGCTCGCCAATGGCGATGGCGGTGATCGGCGGGCTGATCACCTCGACTGTGCTGAGCCTGCTGGTGGTGCCGGCCGTGTTCACCTACGTGGACGACATCGAGCACTGGATCCGGCGCACCGTGCGCAAGCTGCGCGGGCAGCCGGCCGATCCGCACATCGACGACGACCTGGTCGAGACGCCTGCGGCGGGGCGATAAGCCTCACTGCGGCAACAAAAAAAGCTGCGGCATTGCCGCAGCTTTTTTTTTGCCCGGGCTCGGGCGAGCCCCGAGGAGCGTCAGGCGTCCAGCTGTGCCAGCCGCTTCAGCTTGCGTTCGCTCATGCGCTTGGCAAGGCGCGGCAGCACCAGCACGGCCACCACGATGACGACCAGCGCGATCGACATCGGGCGCTGGAAGAACACCGACGCACTCCCCTCGCCGATCGACATGGCATTGCGCAACTGCGCTTCGGCCAGCGGGCCGAGGATCATGCCGACCACCACGGGCGCGGTCGGGAAGTCAAAGCGGCGCATCACCACGCCCAGCAGGCCGATGGCATACAGCAGGAACAGGTCGAACGCGCTCTGGCGCATGCCGTAGGCGCCCACCGTCGCGAAAATCAGGATGCCGGCGTAGAGCTGCGGCTTCGGAATCTTCAGCAGCTTGACCCACAGGCCGACCATCGGCAGGTTCAGCACCAGCAGCATCACGTTGCCGATGTACAGCGATGCGATCAGCGCCCACACCAGCGCGGCCGAGGTGGTGAACAGCTGCGGCCCCGGCTGGATGCCGTAGTTCTGGAACGCACCCAGCAGGATGGCGGTGGTGTTCGAGGTGGGAATGCCCAGCGTGAGCAGCGGGATCAGCGCGGCCGTCACCGTGGCGTTGTTGGCGGCCTCGGGGCCGGCCACGCCTTCGATGGCGCCGGTGGTGCCGAACTCGGCCTTGGCGTCCTTGTCCTTGGCGAGCTTCTTCTCGGTCGCGTAGCTCAGGAAAGTCGGGATCTCCGTGCCGCCGGCCGGGATGCAGCCGAACGGCGTGCCGATGGCGGTGCCGCGCAGCCAGGCGGGAATGGAGCGCTTCCAGTCGCGCTTGCTCATGTGCACGCGGCTGAGCTTGTTCTGGCCTTCGACCACGCGGCCTTCGTACAGCACGGCGTACAGCACCTCGGCCACGGCGAACAGGCCCACGGCCACCAGCACGATCTCGATGCCGTCGAGCAGTTCGGGCACGCCACCGGTATAGCGGCCCTGGCCCGAGATCTGGTCAAGGCCGACGCAACCCGCGGCGAGGCCGACGAACAGCGCCGTCATGCCGCGCAGCGTGCTCTTGCCGAGCACCGCGCTTACCGTGGTGAAGGCCAGCAGCATCAACATGAAATACTCGGGCGGCCCGAGCTTGACCGCGAAGTCGGCCACGAAGGGCGCGAACAGCGTGACGATGACGGTGGCGATGGTGCCGGCCACGAACGAGCCGATGGCGGCCGTGGCGAGCGCTGCGCCTGCGCGGCCGCTCTTGGCCATCTTGTTGCCCTCCATCGCCGTCACCATGCTGGCGGTTTCGCCGGGCGTGTTCAGCAGGATGGAGGTGGTCGAGCCGCCGTACATGGCGCCGTAGTAGATGCCCGAGAAGAAGATCATCGAGGCCGTGATGTCGACCTTGCCGGTGATGGGCAGCAGCATGGCCACCGCCACGGCCGGGCCGATGCCGGGCAGCACGCCCACGGCCGTGCCCAGGGCGCAGCCGACCAGGCACCACAGCAGGTTGACGGGGGTGATGGCGGCGGCGAAGCCCGCCATGAGTGCGTTGAAGATATCCATGTCAGATCCACCCGGTGTTGGTGAGGCCAGGCAGGTTGATGGCCAGGAATTGCGTGAACATCCAGAACACCGGGGCCGAGATCAGCGCGCCGGTGACGAAGTCGACGAGCCAGGTGCGCGGCGAGTTGACGCCGCCCTGCCCGCTCGCGCGGCGCAGGCCCTGCACCGCGAGCACGTAGCACATCGTGCAGCTCAGGATGAAGCCGAGCGTGGTGATGAGCGCGGCGTTGAGCAGCAGCCCCGCCGACACCCAGATGAAGCCCGGCCAGTAGGCATGCTCGGCGCCAGTAGGCGCGTCGAGCTCGCGGAAGCCGCCGGTGCGCGCCTCCCACAGGATCCAGGCGCCGCACAGCACGAGCACCACGGACACGAGCCAGGGCAGGAAGTTGGGGCCGACGCCGCCATAACCGGCTTCGGAAGAAATGCCGATCGCGCCGAAGGCCAGCGCGAGGCCGGTCAGCAGCACGCCGGCGCCGACCAGGGTTTGCGGCCACGTGGCCGAGGGTTGCGGCGAGGCCGAGGAGTCTGGAGTTGTCATTTTTTGCTCCCGCAGTCGGGGGGAAGAGAGCCCCTTCGGGGAACACCGAGGAACCGGCTTTGCCGGGCCTCAGGTGTTGCCCCCGGCAGGGGGAAGGCACGCGCGACACGAAGTGCGCGCAGCCTGGGGGTGAACCTTGTTCAGACCATGCCGGACTTCGCCATGATGGCCCGGAGGCTCGCGAAGTCGTCATCGACGAACTTGGCGAAGGCGTCGCCCGAGAGCACCGCCGGCGTCCAGTCGTTCTTCTTGAGCGACTCGGCCCACGACGGGCTCTTCATCGCGGCCAGCACCATGTCGGTCAGCGCCTTGCGCTGCTCGGCCGAGATGCCGGGCGCGCCGTACACGCCGCGCCAGTTGCCGATCTCGACGTCGATGCCCTGCTCCTTCAGCGTGGGCACGTTGATGCCCGGCAGGCGCTGCGCGGAGGTGACGGCAATGGCCTTCATCTTGCCGGCGGCGATGTATTCGGCGAATTCGCTGTAGCCGCTGCCGCCGACGGTGACGTTGCCGCCCAGGACGGCGGCGGTGGCTTCACCGCCGCCACGGAAGGCGACGTAGTTGATCTTGGACGGATCTGCGCCCACCTTCTGCGCGATCATGGCCGCGGCGATGTGCTCGGTGGAGCCACGCGAACCGCCGCCCCACTTGACGCTGCCCGGGTCCTTCTTGAGCTGGTCGACCACGTCCTTCATGCTCTTGAGCGGCGAGTTGGCCGGCAGCACGAACACGTTGTACTCGGTCGTCAGGCGGGCGATGGGCGTGGCCTGCGACAGGTTGACCGGCGGCTTGCCTGTGATGATGCCGCCCAGCATGACCGAGCCCATGACCATCAGCGCGTTCGCATCGCCCTTGGAGCCGTTCACGAACTGGGCCAGGCCCAGCGCGCCGGCGGCGCCGCCCTTGTTGTCGTAGGTGACGGTGTCGGCCACCTTGGCTTCGGTCATGGCCTTGCCCAGTGCGCGGCCGGTGGTGTCCCAGCCGCCGCCGGGGTTGGCGGGAATCATCATCTTGACGTTGGCGGCCGCCAGGGCCGACAGTGGCAGGGCACCGGTGGCGGCCAGCGCGGCCAATGACTTCAGAAAGGTGTCGCGACGCATGCGTGTCTCCTGGAATTGGAAGGAACTTGAAAGGAAGCTGACTTTTAGCTGAGCGCTATCATGCGCCGCCCCGCTGTCAGTTGGCTGTCCGCCAGACTGGGGAAAACACCAAAGTACCCATCCCTGCCGCCACCGTATGAAGCTGCTGCTGGTCGAAGACGATCCCTCGATGCAAATCACCCTGCAGCGCACCCTCGGGCGCCGCCGGATCGATGTGCGCGTCTGCGGCGACGGGGCCGAGGCCGTCGCCCAGTGGCGCGCCATCGAGCCCGACGTGGTCGCCCTCGACCTGAGCCTGCCCAACCTCGACGGCCTGCAGGTGCTGGCCCAGGCCCGCGCCGAAGGCTTGCGCACACCGGTGCTGCTGCTGACCGCGCGCGGCACGGTCGGCGACCGCATCGTCGGCCTCAACGCCGGCGCCGACGACTACCTGCCCAAGCCCTTCGACCTCGACGAGCTGGAAGCCCGCATCCGCGCGCTGCGCCGGCGCAGCCACGGCGTCGCGGGGCAGGACGCCGGACTCAACCCGCAGGAGATCGGCGGGCTGCGCTTCGAGCCCGACAACGGCGCCATCTACAACCGCGCCGAGCTGCTCGAACTCACGCCGCGCGAGCTGGCGCTGCTGAAGGCGCTGATGATGAAGCCCGGCCACGCCGTGACCAAGGAGCGCCTGTTCGAGCTGGTGTTTCCGGGCGAGGCCGACGTGCAGTACGAAGCCATCGAGGTGGTGGTGTACCGCCTGCGCAAGAAGCTCGTGGGCACCGGCGCCGTGCTGATGACGATGCGCGGGCTGGGCTACCTGCTGCGCCCGGAAACATGACCCGCGTTTCCTCGCTTCGCGCGCGGCTGCTGCTCGGCATCCTCGCGCCGATTGCGGTGTTCATCGTGATCAACAGCGTGAGCCTGTACCGCCAGAGCCTCGCGGCCGCCACCACGGCCTATGACCGCACATTGCTCGCGTCCGCCAAGACCATCGGCGAACAGCTCGACGTGGAGGGCTACGAAGACATGGCGCGGCTGCGGGCCATCGTGCCCTACTCCGCACTGGAGGCCTTCGAGGCCGACAACCGCAGCCGGCTGTTCTACCGAGTCTCGGCGCTCGACGGCAAGCTGATCTCGGGCTTTGCGGAACTGCCCTTCTGGCGCGGCCGCATTCCGGACCGCGGCGCGTATGCGGCGCTGGTCGACTTCTACGACGCGCAATTCCGCAACCAGCCGGTGCGGGTCGCCGTGCTGCTGCAGCCGGTGGCGAGCGCCACCGGCCGCGGCATGGCCGTGGTGCAGGTGGCCGAGACGCTGGAGCTGCGCGAAACCCTGGTGCGCAAGCTGCTGCTCGACATGCTGTGGCGCCAGCTGCTGCTGATGGGCGTGATCGCGCTGGTCACGGTGTTCGTCGTGCAGCGCGCCACGCGGCCGGTGCGCGAGCTGGGCGAAGCCATCGAGAAGCGCCCGGCCGACGACCTCTCGCCCATCGACGCGCCCGATGCCCCGCGCGAGCTGCGCCCGCTGATCGACGCCACCACGCAAGTGATGGGCCGGCTGCAGCGGCTGCTCGACCACCAGAAGCGCTTCGTGCGCGACAGCGCCCACCAGTTGCGCACGCCGCTGGCCGTGCTGAAGGCCCAGGTGCAGTCGGCGCGGCGCGGCGACGTCGCTCCCGAGCAGGCGTTCGGCGAGATCAGCCACACGGTGGAGCGTGCGACCACGCTTGCCAACCAGATGCTGTCGCTTGCCAAGGTGGAGCAGCTGCGCCAGCAGCCGGAATCGGTGACGCTCGACTTCGGCGAGGTGGCCCGGCAGATCGCGCTCGACCTGTCGCCGCTGGTGGCCGACAAGGCGCTCGACTTCGAGCTCGCCATCGACGAGCCAGTGCCGGTGCGCGCCCACCACTGGATGCTGCAGGAACTCACGCGCAACCTGCTGCACAACGCGATCAAGCAGAGCCCCGTGGGTGCTGCACTGTCGGTCTCGGTGCGCGCCGAGGGCGAGGACGCGGTGCTCACCGTGCGCGATTGCGGCCCCGGCATCTCGTCCGAACTGCGGCAGCGCCTGTTCGCGCCCTTCTCCGCCGGCAGCGCGTCGAGCGGCTCGGGGCTGGGCCTGGCGATCTGCCGCGAGATCGTGCTGGCGCTCGGCGGACGCATCAGCCTCGACAACCGCAGCGAGCCGGACGCGCAGAGCGGGGCCGAACAGGTGATCGGGCTGGACGCGGTCGTGCATCTGCCGCTGTCGGGGCACAATTCCTGACACCCACTCTTCGACATCCATGGACCGTCTGCGCATCGACAAATGGCTCTGGGCCGCCCGCTTCTTCAAGACGCGCTCGCTGGCCGCGGAGGAAATCGGCAAGAACCGCGTGCAGGTGAACGGCGACGTCGCCAAGGCCTCGCGCGAAGTCAAGCCCGGCGACACCGTGGCCATGCGCATGGGCCCGCTGACGCGGACCGTGACGGTGCGCGGCCTCAGTGGCCAGCGCGGGCCGGCGCCGGTGGCGCAGCAGCTCTACGAGGAAACCGCCGAGAGCCTCGCGGCGCAGGCCGCCTTCCGGGAGCAGCGCCGCGCGGGCACCGAGCCGGCCCTGGCCATCGAACAGGGCCGCCCCACCAAGCGCGACCGGCGCGAACTCGACGGCGCCGCGCGCCAGCATGCCGAATGGGACGACCGCTGGAGCGCCTCCCTGCCCCCCGAAGACGACGAGCGCTGATCGATCGCGTACGCTGTCGGCTCTTTTTCTTCACGGAGTCCCGCTTCATGGCCAGCTTCAAGAAATACCGCGCCGGCGGCAAGTTCAGGCTCTCGCACATCGACCCCGACGACACGTCGTTCTGCCATGGGGACGAGGCCTTGCAGCGCGCGGAACTCGACGCACTGGCCGTCGAGCTCGACGAGTTGCAGGACGTGCTGCACGCCGAGGGGCGGCGCAAGCTGCTGCTGGTGCTGCAGGGCATGGACACCAGCGGCAAGGACGGCACCGTGCGCTGGGTGTTCTCGCGCACCTCGCCGCTGGGCGTGCGCGTGACGGCCTTCAAGGCACCGAACGACGAGGAACGCGCACACGACTACCTCTGGCGCTGCCATGCCGCCGTGCCGCGCATCGGCGAGATCATGGTGTGGAACCGCAGCCACTACGAAGACGTGCTGGTGCCCGTGGTCGAGGGCTGGATCGACAAGGCCGAGGCGAAACGCCGCTACGCTCAGATCAACGACTTCGAGCGGCTGCTCACCGAAACCGGCACGGTGATCGTCAAGTGCATGCTGCACATCGACAAGGACGAGCAACGGGAGCGCCTGCAGGCCCGGATCGATACGCTCGGCAAGCAATGGAAGTTCAGCATGGACGACCTCGCGGTGCGCACCAAGTGGAGCGCCTACCAGCAGGCCTACGAGACCGCGCTGGGCGCCACATCGACCGATCACGCGCCTTGGTACGTGGTGCCCGCCAACAGCAAGCGGCATCGCAACGTGATGATCGCGCAGCTGCTGGTGAAGACGATGCGGCAGATGAAGCTCAAGCCGCCGCCGCCGGACCCGGCGCTCAAGGGAATGATCGTCAAGTGAGCTTGCCGGCCCCGCGCGGGGCCGTCGAGGCTCAGGAGCGGCGGGTGGGTGCCTGCGCCAGCACGCGGCACTGGCCGAACTCGCAACGCACGGCCCAGGTTCCGCCGTTGTCGCAGGGCACGTTGTAGTTCTCGTAGCCGGGGCCCTTGGCCGTGAGCTCCGCGCGCGGCTGCAGGTTGCAGCGGCCGGCCTTGGCGAGCGTCTCGACGTTATAGGTGTCGACGCCGGTACGGCGGGGCTTCGCAATGACGCCCGGGGTGAAGGTGTTGCCGTAGAACGATTCGCGCACGTTGGGGTCGAGGTTGCGATAGCCGCGCTTGGCCATGCAATGCACGATGGCGACCTGCTGGTGCTCGGCGATCAGTTCTGCATCGGGGCGGCCGTTCCAGTCGATGACGGCGGCGGTGATGCCGGTGTAGGAGGCTGCGGCGACGATGCCCTGCCCGTACACCGTGATCAGCCCGACGCCCAGCGCACCCCACATGGCGTCGCCGGTTTCGCTGCGGGCCGTGATGCGGGTCGATGCCGTGCGGCATGCCGCCACGTCGTTGTCGTAGCGCGCCTTGTCCACGCCCTCCATGGCGACCATGGGCACATAGGAAGTGCCTGTGCCCGTTCCGGGTTCGGTGGGTGTGGGCGGTGCGCTGGCGCAACCGGCCAGGCTCACGGCGGCGAACACAATGCTCAGCAGCAGCTTCATGCAATCCCTCGTCTTCTTCGCGATAGTTGCGGGGATTTAACCATACATATAGTTACTCCTGAATCACCTTGTCGTGAATGCACGACGGCGCACGTCTCGAAGTTGGATTACAAAATGAGAAAATAGGTTACATCTCGTTCGCGTCGGTTCTGAACGCTGCCCATCCGAACTCCCCTTGACCTACCGTCCCGCGCCCTTCTTCGCCAACGTGGTGCTCGTCGTTTCGATGGCATTGCTGGGCGTCATTGGTGTCTTGCTGGCCGGAACGGTCGGCTCGCAGCAGTCCCATGCGCTGTTGCACCTCACGCGGGCCGACTGGCAGGTCGACGACGCGCCTGGCTTCAGCAATCCAGCGCCTCTTCAGGACAGCAGCGCCCTGCCGAACACCTGGAAGCAGCTCGAACTGCCCCTCGCCCTCCCCATCGCGCTGCTGCGACAGGCAGAGGCCACTTCCACAAGGACGACGCGAACGACCTGGATCAGGCTGTCCGTGCGCGGCCTGCCGCCCAACCCCGGGCCGCTTGCGCTGTATGGCATCCGGATCAAGACCGACGGCACCATCGCGGTCTACGCCGATGGCCATCTGGTCCACCGGGCGCAGCAGTCGGGTCCGCTATGGAACAGCACCCGCACTCCGCTGTGGGTCCAGCTGGACGACGGCGCCGGCAGCAAGCCGCCCAGCGAGATCCTCCTGCGCCTGGAGCACACCCGGGGCGCCCAGGTGGCGCTGTCGTCGCTGTGGATCGGCCCCATCGACGCGCTGAGAGGCCGCTACGGCATGCGCCAGTGGCTGCAGCAGGAGCTGCCGGCACTGCTCAGTGCGGCCTTCATGGCCGTGGGCGTGTTCGCACTGTTCGTGTGGTTCAGGCGCCGCGACGAAACGGGCTACCTGCTGTTCTTCAACCTCTCGGCCACCTCTTTCATGCGGGGGCTGCATTTCTACGTAAGCCTGCCGATCGCGAACGACTGGTTCGCCTGGCTGACCGTCAACTCGCTTTTCTGGCTGGTGATGATCGTGCACTTCTTCCTGCGCCAATTGCACGGCCGGCAGCTCAAAGGGCTGACCTGCGGCGTGGTCGTGACAACCACCGCCATCGGCATCGCCACGATGCCCGGCCTGTCCATCGTGCAGAACACTCCCCGCGTGACGCCGCTGATCTACGCGGTCGCGGCACTGCTGGGCGCGGCGGTCTGCCTTGTGGGCGGCGTCAGCGCATGGCGCCGCTCCAACGAAGGCCGGCTGGTGGCGGTAGGGATCGGCATCTGCGTGCTGCTGGGCCTGACCGACTGGCTGCTGCAGAACAACTTCATCAGCCCCGAAGGCTGGTACATGGGGGCGTACACCAACGCCGTCACCTTCAGCGTATTCGGCGTGCTGATGTACCGCCGCTACATGCATGCCATCGGCGAAGTCGAGCAGCTCAACGCGAGCCTTGCGCAGCGCCTGCAGAAGCGCGAGGCCGAACTCGAGCTGAGCCACCAGCGGCTGCGCGAGGTCGAGCGCCTGCAGACCATCAGCGATGAGCGCCAGCGCCTGATGCAGGACATGCACGACGGGCTCGGCTCTTCGCTGATCAGCGCGATCCGCTCGGTCGAGAGCGGCGGCATGAGCGACGACAAGGTCTCGCAGATCCTCAAAAGCTGCCTGGACGACCTGAGGCTCGCGCTCGACTCCCTGGAGCCGGTCGAGGCCGACCTGCTGCTGCTGCTGGCCACGCTGCGCTACCGGCTGGAGCCGCGGCTCGAAGGCACCGGTGTTTCGCTGCGATGGGAAGTGCAGGAGTTGCCGGCCCTGGGCTGGCTCGATCCCTCGAGCGCGCTGCACATCCTGCGCATCGTGCAGGAAAGCATCTCGAACATCCTGCGGCACACGCGCGCTACGGAGATACGCGTTGGCACCTCGCTGGAGGGCGCGGGTGTGCAGGTGACGATCGAGGACAACGGTCAGGGCTTCGACGTCCAGAAGGTGATGGCCAATCCGTCCGCATCCGGACGGGGCCTGCAGAACCAGCGGCGGCGGGCGCAGGCGATCAAGGCCGTGGTCCGTTGGGAATCGAAGCCGACGGGAACGCGGTTCGTGCTGTGGCTGCCGCTGCAGCGGGAGCCACACGCGGCATGACGTTTCAGGACAACGGAATCCACTGACCGCACTCCTACTTCGCCGCGTTCACCAGCTGCGGCCGACTCTGGTACTGGGAGGGAATGGCGTCCCTGTAGTAGGCCTTGCCGGTGAGATTCTGGTTGGCGGAATGGGCCTCCTTGACTGCTTCGGCATTGACGACATCCCGGGACTTTGAAGACCCGAGCGGTGCGATGACTCCGCTCGATGCCGATTCCCTGTAAAGATCTTCCTTCTGCGCGACGGTTGCGGCCTCTGCGTCGACGTCTGCCCGGGAGCGAACGCTGGAACTTTGAAGCACGCCGTCATAGGTTTCCGCCTGGGCGGCTGAAACGAAAATAAGCGCAAGAACGGCGCCTTGAACAATTTGAATTTTCTTCATATCGGTCCTTGAGAGTTGAGTGTCGATCCTTGCTCGGCTCAAACTTTCATTGCTCTGAAATTTGTTGCCGCGTATGCGATTTTCTGGCGCCTTCCCGCCATCCTGATACGCGCATGCAGCAACGTCGTGTCTTCAAGGCGGAAACTTCGCTCCCTCGTCTTGGCTCAAGTTCTGTGCGGAGACCGCAGAGGATTGATCCGGTCCTCGAGAAAGCTCAGAAAGGCGCGCTGGACCGCGGTACTGTGTCGCCGCTGCAGATAGACCGCCGAGAGCCACATGTCGCTGCGAACGAACTCCGTCAATGCCGGGACGAGGCGACCGCTCTCGATGTACGGCCTCAGCATCACCGACGGCAGGTACAGGACGCCCGCGCCCCGCAACGCGGCCTGAATCAACGGCCCGGCTTCCGTCGCGTCCAGTCGGCCGCGCACCGCAACCTCCAATGGTTCTCCGTCCACTTGAAATCGCCACTTCGATAGGGGGTTCAGATGGATGCTTACCAGCGCATCGTGATTCGCAAGATCGCCGGGGTGCATTGGAATTCCCCGGTTTTTCCAGTACATCGGAGACGCGCACACCGTCAAATCCATCAGAAGCAACTTGCGGACGATGAGGTTCTCGTTCGCAGTCGGCCCGAAACGCAAGGCTATGTCGATCCCTTCCGCCGCCAGATCGACCTGGCGATTGGTCAGAACAAGGCTTACGCTGACCTCCGGATAGTGGCCCAGGAAAGTATTGACCAGCGCCGGAAGCTCCGTCTGATCGATACCATGCGGTGCGGAGATACGCAGGCGCCCGCTGGGCGTCAGCGCTCGTTCCTGGAGTTCCGCGCGCGTTATGTCGGCCAGCTCCAACATGGGCTTGCTTCTTTCGAGCAGCAACACGCCGGCATCTGTAAGACTGACAGCGTGGCTGTTCCTGTTCAGCAGCCGGACACCGAAACGCCCCTCGAGTGTCGCGATGTATTTGCTCACGGTTCCTCTCGACATCTCCAGATGCTCGGCGGCGCGCGAGAAGCTGCCTGAAACTGCAACCTCGCTGAAGGTTCGCAAAAGATCCAAGCTATCCAAAGCATCTCCTTTCTTGCAAGACTTTGCGTGGGATCGGCCGTTGGCCGATCCGCCTCGTCGATGCTTCAGGCGAGTCCGAGGTTCTTTCTCAAGCTCGCATCGACAGGACCAGCCGGCATGAAGCGGCGCAATTTGCTCAGCACGAATGCCTGGCCCGGTGGAGTCCAGCGCATGCGCCACGCGCCAAGCGCCGCTTCGACGATCGTGTTTGCCACGCCATCGGGTTCGGGTGCACCGTTGACGCTGCTGGCGATGGAGCGCGCTACGAGGTCGCGTTCGCGGTCATAGGCCGCGATCTTTGACTTTGCATGCGGCGAATTGATATCCAGGTTGGTCTTGGTGTAAGACGGCTCGACCAGCGTGACGCGCACGCCGAACTGGCGAACCTCATGGTCCAGCGTTTCGGACAGCCCCTCCACGGCGTGCTTGGACGCCGAGTAGAGCCCCATGTACGGAGCTGGAAGAAAGCCGAGCACCGAACTGATGTTGACGATCCTTCCGCGATGCTGTGCCCGCATGTGCGGGAGCACGGCCTGGGCCGTGCGCAGGATGCCGAGCACATTGGTATCGAGCAGCGCTGCGGCCTCGGCCGTCGCGGTCTCCTCCACCGCGCCGATCATCGTCGTTCCCGCGCTGTTGACGAGCACGTCGATGCGCGCGGCCCGGTCGATGATGGATCGGACCGCGCCCTGGACAGAAGCTTCGTCGCGCACATCCATCTCGACAAGCTCGACGCCGGGCAATGCGGGCGCTTTCGCGAGGTTGCGCACGGTACCGAATACCTGGCAACCCCGCTCGGCAAACTTCTGTGCGGCGGCGCGTCCGATGCCCGACGACACGCCGGTGACCACGACCACTGTTGAATTCGACATTGCAGTTCCTCGATACAGGTGAATGGGATGAAGAGCGGATCAGTGCGCAGGCCGGCTGCCGTGGCCGGGTCTGATCCTGAACCAGATGGAATACATGGCCGGCAGGAACACCAGCGTCAACACCGTTCCCGCCAAGGTGCCGCCGATCAGCGTGTAGGCGAGCGCTCCCCAGAACACCGAGTGGGTCAGGGGGATGAAGGCCAGGATCGCGGCGAGCGCCGTCAGGATCACCGGCCGTGCACGCTGCACGGTGGCTTCGACGACCGAACGGAAGGGGTCCAGTCCCTCCTCCTGGTTGTGGTGGATCTGCCCGATCAGGATCAGCGTGTTGCGCATCAGGATGCCCGACAGCGCAATGAGGCCGACCAGTGCATTGATGCCGAATGGCTCCCGGAAAAGAATCAGGGTGGGAACCACGCCGATCAGACCCAGCGGGCTGGTCAGGAAGACCATGACCATCGCGGAGAGGGAGCGCACCTGCAGGATGATGATGAGCAGCGTGACCGCCAGCATGATCGGGAACAGCGGCAGCATGGCCTTGGTCGCCTTGCCCGACTCCTCGATGGAGCCGGCCTCCTCGATGCGGTAGCCCGCCGGCAGCTTGTCCATGATCGGCTGCAGTTGCCGGGTGATGACCGTCGACACGTCCGGCGGCTGCAAGCCATCGGCGATGTCGCCATGGACGGTGATCGTGGGCATGCGGTCGCGCCGTCGCATGACCGGCTCTTCCATGCGCACGTCGACCTCGCCCACTTGCGACAGCGGAATGCGTTGCCCGTTGGCGCCGGACAGCGTGAAGTCTGCGATCCTCGCCGGATCGAGCCGGGTGGCGCCGGCCGAGCGGGCCACGACCTGCACCGTGCGGATGTCCTCGCGCACTGCGGTGACAGGCACGCCGCTCAGGAAGAACTGCAGCTGCTGCGCCACCGCGCTGGAACTCAGCCCCACGGCCTGCAGCCGGTCCTGGTGCAAGGTGAAGTGCAGCGTGGGCGTGCGCGTGCCCCAGTCGGTATTGACCGTGCGCATCGTCGGACTTGCATCCATGACCTGCTGCACTTCGGCCGCGATCTGGCGCAGCTTGTCCGGGTCCGGCCCCGAGACCCGATAGGCGACAGGGAACGGCGAATAGGGCCCGAACACGAGCTGGGTGACACGCAGGCGCGCCTCGGGGGCCAGGCCATCGGCGATCGCCTGGCGAAGCCGGTGCTTCAGCGCGTCGCGCTCTTCCTGGCTGCCCGTGCGCACCACGATCTTGGCGAAGGACGGATCGGGCAGCTCCGGACCCATCGCGAAGTAGAAGCGCGGCGCGCCCTGTCCGATGTAGGCCGTGACGATTTGCGCTTCTTTCTGCCTGGCCAGCCATGCCTCCACCCTCGCCGCGGCGTCGCTGGTCTGCGTGATCGACGTGCCATAGGGCATTTGCACCTCGACCAGGACCTCGGGCCGGTCGGAGATGGGGAAGAACTGCTTCTTGACCAGTCCCATGCCGAGGATGGCCGCGACGAAGAGGCCCACCACCGCGCCGGCGACCAGCCACTTGCGCGCAATGACGCGCCCGAGCACCGCGCGCAGGCGGTTGTAGCGCGGCGTGTCGTAGATGGCGGCATGGCCGCCCTCGACCTTCTTGAAATCGGGCAGCAGCTTGACACCCAGGTAGGGCGTGAAAACCACGGCGACGACCCAGGACGCGATCAGCGCGATGCCGACGATCCAGAACATGTTGCTGGTGTATTCGCCCGCGGTCGATGGCGCGAAGCCGTTGGGCATGAAGCCGACGGCCGTGACCAGCGTGCCCGAGAGCATCGGCGCCGCGGTATGGCTCCAGGCATAGGCGGACGCGGCGACGCGGCTGTAGCCCTCCTCCATCTTCACCACCATCATCTCGATGGCGATGATCGCGTCGTCCACCAGCAGGCCCAGCGCCAGGATCAGCGACCCCAGCGTGATGCGGTCGAAGTTCTTGGCGGTAGCGGCCATCACCACGAAGACGATCGCCAATGTCAGCGGCACGGCCGCGGCCACCACCAGGCCCGCGCGCCAGCCCATGCTCAGGAAGCTCACCAGCATCACCACCAGCAGCGCGGCAAAGAACTTGACCATGAACTCATCAACCGAGGCGCTGATGTTGACGGCCTGGTCCGTGACCTTGCTCAGGCTCATGCCCAGCGGCTGCTCGGCGTTGATGGCACCGACCTCGTGATCCAGCGCCTTGCCCAGGTCGAGCCCGTTCCAGCCTTCGCGCATGACAACGCCCAGCAGAAGGGCAGGCTCGCCGCCGTTGCGGATCATGAAGGTCGCCGGGTCTTCATAGCCGCGCTTGACGGTGGCGATGTCCGACAGCTTCAGGGTGTGGCCCTGTGCCACGACCGGCGTGTCGCGGATCTTCTGCAGCTCGTCGAAAGACCCGTCCAGGCGGATGAACACCTGGGGCCCCTTGGTTTCGACGGAGCCCGCCGGCGTCAGGGCATTCTGGCCATTGAGCGCGCCGAACACATCCTGCGGACCGATACCCAAGGTTGCCAGGCGCTCGTGCGAGAACTCGACAAAGATGCGTTCGGATTGCTCGCCGGCGATGTTGACCTTCTTCACGCCCGGCACATGCAGGAGGCGCTGGCGCAGCGTCTCCGCGTCGCGCACCAGCAGGCGCTGCGCTTCGCCCTTGGCCTTGAGCGCGTACAGCGCAAAGGTGACGTCCGCATATTCGTCGTTGACCATCGGCCCGATCACGCCGGACGGAAGGTTGCCCGCCTCGTCGCCGACCTTCTTACGGGCCTGGTAGAACTGCTCCTGCACCTGCGAAGGCGGCGTGCTGTCGAGCAGGGTCAAGGTCGTGAAGGCCAGGCCGGGCCGGGTGTAGGTCTCGGAGCGGTCGTACCAGCGCAGCTCCTGCAGGCGCTTCTCGATCTTCTCGGCCACCTGGTCCTGCATTTCCTGTGCGGTGGCGCCGGGCCAGGCGGTGATGATGGTCATCACCTTGACGGTGAAGGCAGGGTCTTCCGCGCGGCCCAGCTTGAAGAATGAGACAAGACCCGCGAGCGAGATCAGGAAGATCAGGAACAGGGTGACCGAGCGCTCGCGCACTGCGAGCGCCGACAGGTTGAAGCGGCCTTCGCTCACGGACGGGCTCCCTCCGCCGCAGCGGCCTGGCCCGCCACACGCACCTGCTCGCCTTCGCGCAGCAGGTGCGCGCCGAGCGCAACGATCCGGTCGCCTTGCTTGAGCGAGCCGGCAACGCGCGCACCATCGTCATCGAGGTGCTCGACCACGACGGGCCGCCAGCTGACCTTCGCCGGTTCACCGCTGATGATCCACACGCCCGGCCCCTTGCCCGCGTCGAACAGGGCGCCGATCGGCACCTGCAGGCCGCCTTGCGCGGCGGGAAGCCCGTCCGGGATCCGGATGGTGACCGTGGCCCCCAGCGGTGCATTGGCGAGCTCGCCCTTGAGCACATAACGCGCCTCGAAGGTGCGGGTCAGCCGGTCCGCGGCGTCCGAGAGTTGCCGCAGCGTGGTCGGCACCGTCACGCCCTCCTTGCCGAAGAGCGTGGCCTGCCCGGCGGAACCGACCGCCGGCCGCAGGGTTTCGGGCAACTGGACCACGGCTTCGCGCGGACCGGCGCGGGCCACGCGCACCACGGCCTGCCCAGCGCTCACGACCTGGCCGGGTTCGGCCAGCGTTTCCATGACGACGCCATCGCCGTCTGCCATGAGCTCGGTATAGCGGCTCGCGTTGCGGGCCACGTCGGCCTGGGCCTCGGCCGCGCTGAGCTGGGCTTTGGCGGCGTCCGCGGCCGCCTTGATCTGGTCGTAGGCCGAGGCCGAGATCGCGCCGGTGCCGCGCAGGTCGCGGTAGCGGGCTTCGTCCTCCGCCGTCTGCCGCGAGCGCGCCCGCGCCGCGGCGACTGCCTCCTGCTGCGCATGGGCCGCCAGATTCAGATCGGCGGGGTCGATGCGCATCAGCAACTGACCGCGTTTGACGGCCTGCCCCGCGTCCACGAGCCGCTCCAGCACCTTGCCGGAGACGCGAAAACCCAGGTCGCTCTGGACCCGGGCGGCTACGGTGCCGGTGAAGGCGCGCGATGCAGCGCCGGCCCCCTGGACGGAGGTGACGCGCACCTGCGGCGCCTGCGTGCGTGGATCGGAGGGCGTTGTTTCGCCGCAAGCGACCAACGCCAACGGCAATGCGCAGATGACTGCAGAAGTGGCAAGGCGGCGCCAGAGCATGAGAGTCCCAGTGACGAAGTGATCGGGACCGCCATTCTGATACTAGTGACCAATTCAGTCAATGGTCACATCTCTTTTTTGTCAAGGCGACAGGCTGCGCAGCACCAGGCCCGACAGTTGTGCCGGCGCTTCGGCCGTGTGGTCGAAGCTGTGCTGCAGAAGCAGCGGATTGATGTAGGGGTGCATGACGAGATAGATGGCCCCCGCCGCCTCATCCAGTGGCGTCTTGCGCTCGAACTCCCCCATTTCACGGCCTTCACGCAGGATGTCGTGGAGCAACTGCCGAATGCGCTCTTCATGCGTGATCGCCGACTGCCAGCGCTCGGTCGCCGCAGAAATCGCGATCTCGTAGAGCTTGCGATCCTGGGAGAACAGGCGAAGGCTGGCTTCGACCACCGACTTGAACATCCGGCGCAGCTTCTCGGGAGGGCGATCGGCGCCTTCGACGGCCGCCCGGATCTCGGCTTCGATCTCGCGCAGGCAGTTCGCACAGATCATCTCGCCGATGGCCTGCTTGGACTCGAAGAACTTGTAGATGTAAGCCTTGGAGAAACCAATGGCTTTGGCGAGGTCGGAAACGGTGGTCTTCTCGTAGCCATACCGGCTGAAGTGCTCCGTGGCCGCGAGAACGATCTGGTCCCGCACGTCGTGGTCGGCCGGGCCGCGTGCAGAAACGGAAGAAAGGGTGGCTTTGCTCATGCCTGAAGCTTAGCGCCTCCCCTGAAAATCAACAACGAGTGACCATATTGAATTATAGTCACTTCATTCGTCACGCTTTTCTTGACCATCTTCCGGAAGAAGCCATGCTCCAACGCACCCTTGCCACGCTCTTCGTTGCCAGCCTCGCTGCAGGATGCGCAGTCGGCCCCGACTATGTCCGGCCTGAGGCGCCCTTGCCCGAACGGTACATGGGCCAAGCCGCCGTCGATCGACGCCCTGCCACCTCCAATGCCGATCTCACCGCATGGTGGATGGGTTTCGGCGACCCGCAACTGGCCCGGTTCGTCGCGCTGGCGCTGGCGCAGAACCTTGACCTCGCGCAGGCGTCCGCGCGCGTGGCCCAGGCTCGCGCAGGAACCGGGGCGGCGAATGCTGCCTTGCTGCCGTCAGGAAATGTCAGCGGCCAGTCGGCCAGGGCCTACCAGTCGGTTGAAACGCCCCTGGGACAGGTGTTGAACTCGAGGCCCGGTTTCGATCGTTACGGCAGCGCCTACGAGGCCAATCTCGGTGCGAGCTGGGAACTGGACGTGTTCGGCGGCCTGCGCCGTGGACGCGAGGCGGCGCAGGCGGACTACCGGGCTTCGGAAGCAGGCGCGGCCGCCACCCGGTTGGCGGTGGCGGCACAGACCGCCGATATCTACATCAGCATCCGGGGGCTGCAGACCCGGCTCGACGTGGCGCGCCGGCAGGTGCGCACGCAACAGGACTTGCTCTCCACGGTCAACCTTCTCTATGGCAAAGGGCTGGCGGCTGAACTTCAGGTGCGGCAGGCCGAAGGTGCACTTGCCCAGGTTGGAGCCTCCGTCCCGGTCCTGGAGGCGGGCCTGGACGCGGCCATGAACGCGCTGGATGTGATGCTGGGCTCGCCGCCGGGTACGCATCGGGCGGAACTGGCCGAGGCCGGTGCCATACCGGTCGCCCCGCAGATCAGGGACGCGGGCTCGCCGGGCGAGTTGCTCAGGCGACGGCCCGACCTGATCGCGGCCGAGCGCCGCCTCGCCGCATCGAACGCCCGGATCGGGGTCGCCGTCGCGGAGTACTACCCCAAGTTCTCGCTGAGCGGGCTGATCGGCAGCGCGACGTCGGTGTCCGGCGGTCACCTGTTCACCGGCGGTGCCAGCCAGGCCGCCGGGGTGCTGGGCCTGCGCTGGCGCCTGTTCGACTTTGGCCGCATCGACGCGCAGATCGACCTCGCCAAGGGACAGGATGCGGAGATGCTCGCCGCGTACCGGCTGGCCGTGCTGCGCGCCACCGAGGACGTGGAAAACGCCTTCTCGGCGCTGGTCAAGCGCGAGGAGCAGGCCAGCACGCTCGCGCAGGGCGTGGATTCGCTCGGCCGCGCGCGAGGCGCTTCATTCGCGGCCTACCAGAAAGGCGCGGTCAGCCTGATCGAAGTGCTGCAGGCAGACGAGAACCTGCTGCGCGCCTCCGATGCACGGGCCCAGGCGCAAACCGAATCGGCACGCGCCGCGGTGACTGCCTTCAAGGCACTGGGCGGGGGTTGGCAACCCGGCAGCAAGTCCGAGGTGGCGGCCATCGAATAGCCCAAGGCCCTCACTCCGCGTGTTCGCGCGCATACAGCCGCAGGCCGTCGACATCCAGCACGTCGATGCTGCCGTAGCGGATGTGAAGCAGGCCCGCGTCCTCGAGTTCGTGCAGCGCGCGGTGGGCGATCTGGCGCGAGATACCGGCCAGCCGGCCGATCTCTTCCTGCGATATGTGCAGCACAGGATTGGTCTGGGGGTTGAGCTGCGGGTTGAAGAGTTCGGCCAGGCAATGTGCCACTCGCGAGTTGATGTCGTGCATCCGATAGCCTTCAGCGAGGGCGATGAACTGGCCAAGCCTTGCGTTGAGCTGGTTGATCATGAAATGGCAGAAGGTCAAGCTGTTGGCGACCAGGTAGTGGAAGGTCGAGCTCGGCATCAATGCAATGCGGCTGTCTCGCAGCGTCGCGACACCGTAGGGACGCGACTCTCCCTTCAGAACGGATCCTTCTCCAAGCCACCCTCCATCGGATACCCCGGTCAAAGTGGTGCTTCTGCCATCCGCCGAAAGAACATCCACCTTGACCATGCCTTCGACGACCCCGATCCAGTGCGTGGCCGGGCTCGATTTCTGACAGACGATTTCGCCGGCCGAATAGAAACGATCCTGCGTTTCCTGCTCGACGCGCTGAAGCTGTTCTTGCGACAAGCCGCGAGCCCAGGCAGCCGCTCGCAGCATGGCAATGGTCTGCACGTGCTTTGTCATTGGAAAGACTTTCTTCCTCGACCGTAGTGCCTAGCATGCGCTGCGCAGGCGATGGTCCGGGCCGCCTGAGTTTATGTGGCAGTACGAACAGGAGACAAATCATGAAAAACCCTCTCTCGATGGCGCGCTGCGCTCTTGCGTGCATCCCCATCATGCTGGCGGCTTGCGGCGGCGGCGGCGGGAGCAACCTGCCGGTGTTGTTCCCCACGCCTGCGCCGACATCGACCCCGCCGCCAGCGCCCGCGCCCGCACCAGCCCCAGTCGCGTCAGCGCAGGAGAAGTGCACGGCCTTCGCCGGCGCCTCGCTCGCCGGTGCGTCGCTGAAAGACGCCAAGCTCGTCGCCGCAGCGGCGGACTCCGCGGAGTATTGCAAGGTCACGGGCACTCTTCATGGCACGCTCAACTTCGAGGTGCACCTCCCCACCGCGTGGAACAACAAGCTCCTGTATGCCGGCGGTGGCGGCTGGGACGGCAGCATCAACATCACGCCCATCTCGCCCAGCGGGTCCACCGCAGGCTACGTGCTCGTGGCCTCGGACGGAGGGCGCCAGGGAGACGCCTTGGACGCCTCGGTCTTCCTGAACAATTCCGCGGCACAGGCGGACTTCGGCTATCTCTCGATCCACTCGGTCAATGAGGTCACCAAGGAGATCGTTCGCCAGCGCTACGGCTCGGATGCCACGTTCAGCTACTTCGAAGGCTGCTCCAATGGCGGCAGAGAGGCGCTGATCCAGGCCACGCGCTTCCCGAACGACTTCGACGGCATCGTCGTGCGTGCGCCGGCCTACTCTTTCACCGAACTGTTCCAGGCCTTCGTTGCGAACGGAAAGGCTCTCGCGGCACCGGGTGGACAGCTCAGCGATGCAAAGGCCTCGCTTATCGGCAAGACCGTCGCCGCGCAGTGCGATGCGCTTGACGGCATTGCGGACGGCATCGTGAGCAACCAGGCCGCCTGCGCCTTCGACCCGGCGGTGTTGCGCTGCACGGCAGGAGATGCGGAAACCTGCCTGACCGACCAGCAGATAGCGACGGCCAACACGATCTATTCCGAACTCAAGCGTGCGGACAGCACGAGCGTCTATCCCGGCTGGGGCCCCGGCGGCGAGAACCTGGGCTGGCCCCTGTGGGTGACCGGCTCCGCCATCGGCGGCACCGGCCTCCAGTTCATGTTCGGCAGCGGCCTGGTGAAGTACTGGGTCACGGGCGACCCGGCCTTCAACGTGCTGGGCTTCGATCCGGAGCTCTACTCTGCGGGACTGCGCCTCGCGGCCACAACGCTCGATGCGACGCCCGACCTCCGCTCCTTCTTTGGACAGGGCGGCAAGATGATCCTTGCTCACGGAACGAATGACTGGGCGATCAGCTACAAGGGCTCGATCAAGTACTTCAACGATGTCGCGACCGCGGTTGGTGGCGCGTCCACGCGGGATGCCTCGATGGAGTTCTTCCTCCAGCCGGGCGTCCAGCATTGCTCTGGCGGGGTCGGCCCTGACACCGTCGATCTTGTGGACGCTGTCGTGAAATGGCGAGAAGGTGGTGCCAAGCCCTCCGCGCAGAGCATCGTGGCGAAGAAGCTCGATCCGGCGACCAAGGCCGCCACGCTGGCGCGCCCCTTGTGCCAGTACCCGACCTTCCCGAAATACAAGGGCAGCGGCGACGCGAACTCAGCCGACAGCTACAGCTGCCAAGGTTCTTGAGGACCGAGGAAAGCCGCGAGACTTGGCTCCGTCGGAAAACGAAGATGAACAACGCGCCGCCGAGCGCTTCAGGACGATGCTCGCCGCTTTCCCGGAGCATGAAAAAAGCCCCGCCGATCACACGATCAACGGGGCTTCATCAACTTGGCGGAACCGGATGTTTACGGCCCTACACCTTGCCGCGCTTGAGGTAGTCAGCGCCCTTCGTCACTCGGTACACAGCACGCTTCACAGCGGACACGGACACCCCGTGCTTATTGGCTAACTCTCGGTAGGTCACTCCCCCCTCCCGATACGCAGCAACCACCTCGGCTTCAGCATCAGGTTCCAGGCTACGCACGCGCCCCGGCTCCCTACCCCGCTCACGTGCTGCGATCTGCCCCGCAATAGACCGCTCCCGGATCATCGAACGCTCCAACTGAGCAACTGCCCCCAGCATTTGCACGACGAACACCCCCATACTGTTTGTCGTATCCAGCGGCTCAGTCACGCTTTTGATCGTTGCGCCAACCCGCTCCAGCCGCCGCAAGATATCCAGCAGATCGAACAAGCTGCGTGCTATGCGATCAACCTTGTAGACCACCAGCACATCGCCCTCGCCTAACGCCGCCAAGCACCTCGCTAACTCCGGCCGTCCCCTCTGCGACGCCCCACTGGCTTTCTCCTGAAAAATCAAATCACAGCCAACGCGGTTCAGCGCATCAAGCTGCAAATGCGTCTCCTGTTCCCGAGTGGAGACACGTGCATAACCATAGATCGTCATAGAACCCCGAACGAGGCGGGGTCCAAGGCGCGACCTCCCTCCGATAGACACGCCTAACCCCTACGCGCTTAGGCCCCGAGCGCCTTGTGGCGCTATTATTTTGATAGCATAGTACATTTAGGTACAAGTCACACGGAGGCCCTCATGCCAGTCGATCGCGAGTCACAAAAAATCATCGAATACTTCGAGATGCTCGGCATGCGGATATTCATCGCCGAGCTCGTATGGACCGTCATTGGCGCCGCGATCTTCTTCGGCCTGCTGTACCTGACACTGCGCTACGCGATCCGAGATGGCCTACGAGACTCCCAGCGCGAAGACCGACGCGTAGCCATCCCACGCGAACGAGACCGCATCAGCGCACCCGACATGCGCGCAGACTGAAGCTCAAGCCGCACGACGCATACCCGCATCGTTTGCCGCACGCCCCAGCGGGTCGGGCTCGCTGTAGAGCAGCCACATCGTGTTCAGCTTATTGCACATGTGTTGCACTACCGAATGCCCCTCGGGCAGCTCCCACGCGAGGCTGATCGCCTCCGCCATCGACGTTCCAGGGAAATGCATGATCGACGCAGCCGGAGGCGTGAGGCCCCGAGAGCTATCCCACATGCGCGCACCCGTCTCGCCGTCACCATGGTCCTTGGTGAGGTACTTGGAGACGTAGCCCGCAATCTTGGCCGGGCTGCGATACCGATTGAAGCGGCCGTCCTTGCCCCCGACGAAGCACAGCCCGTTGTTGACGCCCACCACGTCGCGCCAGAGGGCCGTACCGACCTTCCAGCTAAGCACCTTGACGCCCTTGTGCTGGATCAGCATAGGAAGGCGATCACAGGCCACGTGGACGTGCCAAGCACCGCGTTCCTGCCGCTCGAAGCCCCACACCCCACGGAAGCACGGAAGGGCCTTACGCATCTTGCGCAACCACGCTGCGAAATGTTTGCGGCACAGCGCGAGATCCTGCTGATTCGCCCGGTAGGTCAGGGTCAGCATCTCGTTGAAACCGGCTTTCTTGATCTTCCAGCGGCAATTGCGCTTGGCACGCTGACCGGACTTCCAGGCTGATCGCTTGGCACGTTCCTCGAGCATGCGTTGTTCCTCGAGCGTGCCGGACTGGTCGACCTCGACGACATGGCAATCGGGGTCATCGGGATCACTGGTACCGGGAATGTAGAGGTAGCGCGGCTGAATCAGCGTCTCGCGCTGGCCGTTGTCAAACTGCTGGACCCGGACGGTCACCCCATCCTGCACTTTCTCGCACCAGAAGCCTTTGTGCTTTACCATCGCGCTCATATCGCATCCCTCGAACAATGTTGCGGTATCACGTCCCCGGTGGCCTGCCAGCTACGCGGGGACTTTCTTTTGGCCCTACGGGCCTGACTCTCAACCTACCGTTTGCACCTCGACCGACTGCTGTTTGCATGTGCCGGTCGTAATGTGTTCTTTTAATAAATTAAGGCCGCGCTGCGCGCGGCCTTGGTCCTCGTACCTCGGCCCTGCGGCCGGCTCTGCGCGTGCCATGGCCACCACAGCAGCACCAACCACCGACAGAGGCCCGCAGCCGCGGGCGTTTGCTTGGCCGGCCAGAGAGCACGCACGGGCACGTAAGAGAGCGCCGCACCAGAGAGGAAATGCCTCCGCCACAAGGGCTACGGCGTCTTGCTTTGCAGTAGCGCGAGCGCTGACGCAGGGGCACGTCACAACGCAGCCCATTGCTTGAACGCAGCCCGCTTGCGCGCTGCCTGGTCAGTGTTACTGCGCACCTGGACGGGTGTAACTGCCGAACTAGACGTAGCTGCCTCGATCGATCGCTGTAACTGCGAGCCGGCGCAGGCCCTCGCCACGCGTAACAGGAACTCAGCGAAAAGAGGCGGAGTACGCTCACGATCCGCAGGAGACAACGCCATGGTGCGGCCGGCAGCTCGACGTAACTGCACAGGCAGCTCGCCCACATCGGCACGAGAACAACCGACGATGTACAGGTAGGTGGGCTTCGGTGCGGCGTGACCCCACCAACCCTGGTCGACCAGCAACGTCCACCCACCCCAAGCATCGGGCGCGTGACCAGGTAGAGGTAACTGCGCCGCATGCCACAAAGTCGATCCGTGCGGATGTTCCAAGACACCACCACAGCGCCGCACCTGCTCGACCGCAAACAGCGCCAACGCCTTTTCATCGGGACGAGGTTTCGCCCAATGCCGCAACCGACCCCAGCCACGGCATGGCGGATGCGCAATCACCGGGCCTGGACCGGTGTAACTGCGGGCATCACGATGAATGTCCCAACAATCGACGTTCGCCTGGTCGAAGTAACAAGAGTCGGAACGGACGAACAACGCAGCCACGGCAGCTCGCTGTAACTGCATCACTGACCGCCCGTTTGAAACGACCACTTTGAGCCCGGCTGGACACGAGGCTGCGGCGCTGGTGCCGCAGCAGCTGCAAGGGCTGTAGGCGCACCGGGCAACTTGACGCCACCGTCTATCAGCGCCGGCCCCACCGGGGCGGCAAGGACCGTTTCCGTCACTTGACGGGGCATCGGCGGAGGCACCTGAGCCGCTCGCTCACCTTCGGCCTGAAACGCAAGGAATGCGCCGTTGGCAACAAGCTGACGGCACATCGACAGATCTACCGGATACGGCGTTGCGTCCTGCGTGTAGCACTTGCAGCCCACCGATCTCATCTCGACACAGGCCGCGGGGACCGGCACACGCTTCGGCTCGGTGAGCTTGTCGTAGGCCGGTGCGGTATGCATCAGACCCGGCAGCCGCGGCTTGTACGACGCCACGTACTCGGTGACGGTCATCGGCTTGCGATCGGACCCTGAGCCCGAGCCCGAACCCGATGACTGCGATGCACCACTCACAGGCCCGCTGACTGACTGCGCACCTGCCGCATTGCCCTGCGGCTGCATCACCCGCATGACAGCCAGATAGCCCAACACCGGCACGAGCAGCACAGCGCCGAGAAAGTACCAGACCTGCTTCGGAATGCGCGTTTTGGCAGTGTGCAACGTCGCACTGTCGTACCAGTCGTACACCTCGCTGGGCTGCACACGCAACGACGACTGCGCAGTTTTGCCGGAGCGGTCTTTCTCGCACTGAGGATTCACCGCATCCCACTGCAGGACCGTGGTCGCCTTCGTGCCACCCATCACACGCTTTAGATGCTGGTGCCAGCCGGGCGCACCGATCAGCCGCCGCACGAACTCATCGATGTTCATTGGATGCTGGGTGAGCAGATAGAAATCGAAACCCCGTGCCCGATGCTCAGCCAGCATCTTCACCGGCCCTGGCACCGGCACGCTTGGCGCACGCTTCGGCAGATCGTTATGGCACTCATCGATCAAGAAGATCGTGCCATCAGGCTCAGCCTGCCAGTCCTTGAATTCGATGCGCTTCCAACCGAACTCTTTCTCAATCTCCGGCTTGAGCTTGAAGCGACCGTTCCATGCAACCGGCCTGCCGCTATCGAGCTGCAGCTTGCGCACATCGGCGAGGGTGAACAGTGTTTTGCAGGAGCCGTTCGCCCCCGTGCGCAGGTACAGCATTTACTTCTTCATGAATCGCTTGATGGTGTCGCTCTGCAGGCCGTTGAGCGTGGCCCGGATCAGCAGCGCACTGAACAGCACATTGATGCACTGACCGACCCTCAGTACACCGAGCAACCCAAGCACATCGGGGCCCAGCCCGACGAACGCCGCCACCGCCTGAGCCTTGTACGAGCCGAGCAGCACGCGCGTGCCGGTGTACGTGACAACACCAATACCGAGGCCGACCAACGCCTGCCCAAAGAAGCTACTTGCAGCCCAGACGAGCCCACGGATCAAGATCGCAACGATCCACGGCATACATCACCTCCTCAAGACGATGCCGGCCGCCATGAGCAGCGTGACACCGAGCATCACGTTTCCGAAAAGCTCCAGCGAGCCGCACACCTTCGAGAAGGGCAACAACACGGAGTTACCCATCACCTGCACCACCTGATCCGAGATGCAACGCGCGCCATAGCCCAATGCATCGGACGTGTCTATGTCCGATGCGGACACACTCACCGTACTGTTGTGCGGGTTGTCCGCCGTACGGTCTGTCGTGCGATCACGCTCTGCAGTCACCCATGCCGAATCCGTGTTGGTCTGACTAAGAACCTCGCAATTGCGCTTGTATTGCTCCAGCGCCATCGCATTGAGAACCGCATCGTCACTGACAGCCTTAAAACCAGTGGCACATGTCCCGCCGAAACTTGTCGGCGTCCCGTCGCCCTGACCCTCGCACACCTTCGAACCCTTGTTCGCATTGCAGAAGCCAGTTTGAGAATCAGTGGTCGTGGTCGTAGAGCAAGCGGGCGTCCCACCACCAGCAGGCGTATTACACACAGTTGTGTCGGTGGTGCACTTACCACCGTCGCACTTCGTCGTACCCGTCGTCCCAGTGGTGCTGCCATCCGGGTTCTTCACAACCTTGCCATCCGTGCCCTGTACCGGCGTATCGGACCCCCGCTGCGCGCAAATCCGCGAACCGTTGAAGTCGCCCGCGATCTGCCCAGGTGGACAAGGGGAAGGAGCCGCCTCACCAGGAGGAGGGTTCGAAGGCGGATTTTTATCGGGGGTAGGCGTAGAACCAGCGGGATCGCTCCCACTACCACCTGTACCAGTGCAAGACGACGCCCTATTGCCCGTGTAAACCGCCTCGCCCTGCGAATACCACTTGCCGGACTTAGGCGGATCCTCCCAACTCAAAGCCTTGTACGCTGTCGCCGTGCACTTCCCACCGCCGATATCGTTCCAGCCATCGCAGAACGTGAAGCTGTCAACCACGCCGTTCCAATTCTTTGAACCCGCAGACTTGCCAGCGAGCGCAACACACGGGTCAGGCGGAAGCTCACAGGCCGTATGCGCCGCATTCTCAACATAGCCAGCGTTGCACTGACAACCACCAGAAACAGCAGCAGCTCCCGATGGACACACCTGCGCAGCCTGTTGCGAGATCGTCACCGAATCGTTACCACGTTGAGGACTCGTAATGTTCGCGCCGTAGCTGCCCACAGCGCAACTATTCAACGTGTACACCACGCCAACAGAAAACGCCTGCGCCCTCAAGTACGCCAAAGCGTTATCACATGCAGCACCGACAGTGCCCACCTGCGCGTTGTAAGGCGAAGCGACCAAGGCAGAGTAGGTGTAGCCCGATTGGAACGGGATCAACGCATGCGCCGACACCGACAAGAGTGCCGGCAACAAAACCGCAATCAGGCGGCAAACATAAGCCATAGTGCAGGCAACACGGCCACCAAGTAGAGAAGACCCATCGCGATCACCCTTTGCGAAAACCCCACCACGGAGCCTTTGAAAAGAGCCCACGAGGCGCGTCCGCCCCGTGGATGCGGAGACACCTATCAGGTGCTCATTGCCTGACGGACCCACTTGAACGCCGCAACAGCAACGTGCAGGCCGAGCTTCGCCGTACCGACAAGGCCCACGGTCACCACCGCCGCGGCGATGGCCGTGGTGATCACGGTGGCATCGGGACCATCGGCCATGGCCGAACCTGCGGTGGCAGCCAGCGCAACACCAGCTGCAAGCGCCTTCTGCGCACGAGACATCTTGTTCATTCAGGACTCACTTTCTTCAACAGCTCCCGGGGGATTGATAAGGCGGAAAACTTGCCGGAAGACCCAAGCCACCACCCACACTGCGGCGATGTGCCACGTGATCGAAACAGCGTCCTCTACCGAGAGATTCAGCAGAGGCAACGCGAACTCATGCACCACCGTGACCGTGCAGGCCGAAGCGCATTCAATGACGGTGGAGTCAGCCACGCCGCGCAGCCTCTCGCGCGTTGCGTTCGCAGATGCGATCCACCGAGAGCAGCAGACGAACCCTAAGGTCCTCCATGCGCTTCGCACGAACAGCGAAGGGCTCACGCAGCGAACGCATACGAATACGACGACCCACCCACAGCGCGAAGCCTGCGACAACCGCCCAAAGCAAGTGACCAACGACAGCACCGACCAGCGCCACGTAAAAAATCCAGCCGGTCAGCACGGCGAAGAATTCCGGATCAGCCACGGCACGCACGCTTCGGAGCAGTCAGCACGGAGAGAACCCACGTGCACGCGATGGCTGAAGGGACTGCCACAGCAAAGGCGAGCGCGTTGAGCATCAGACGCCTGCAGGGGCAGGTTGACGGCCACTCTTCGGAGGCAACGGCGTGAGCCCCACGAGCTTCGCGACGATGCGGCCTTGGTTCTCGCCGAAGGATGCGGCTTCGAGGGCGAACGCGCCGGTGTAGGTACCGGGCTTCGCGACCTCTTCGAGCTGCTTGGGGATCACGAGGACGCCGACTGCAGCCACGGTGCCGTCATCGTTGATCAGCACGCACTGCGCCTCGGGAATCTTGTACGGCTGCCCGGACTTCTTCGAGGTGCCCTCTTTGGTGTTGACCACGAGGATTTGAAGGATGGATTGCATGGTGTATTGCCCTTGAGAAGACACAGCCAAATCGACTGCCGGATGCTCGCTTTGGAAGCGAGCAACGAGCGGGCGACTCAGCCAGTTAGGCAAGACGACCCGCCACGTGCAGCTCGAGAACGAGCCGCTTACCGGTCAAATCGGTCGGGCCGAACGACCGCGACTCCATGCGAGCAGACGACGCAGCGAACTTGGCATCGGGACCCCAATAGACGCCAATCAGACGCCCGCCGTAATGAACAACGAAAGGAAACCAGCGATCACAGCCCGGAGGCTTACTACCGGAATGCAGCGGGAGAGGGAGGGTGCGGCTGTCTGTTTGGTCGCGCATGAATGGCTCCTAAAATGAGCAATCAGCTACTGAAGCAAATTGCTATAGGTAGCAGCCTATCACACACGGAAGCACTTTGCTACACCCCATGGACGTAAAACAACTCATTGAGGCGGCCGCAGAGGTCGCAGGCAGTCAGGTCAAGCTGGCAGCGCTGCTAGACATGGCAGCACCGACACTGATCCAGATGAAAAACGGAACAAGGCCGTGCAACTGGCGAGTGCGCGGCAAGCTACGAGCAGTCCTAGGAGAAGACCCAACACGGGCGTTCATCACCGCGATGGCGGAAGACCTCGAACAGTCGGAACGGGAAGATGAGAAACAAGCCGCAGAGGGCTTCAAGGCGATGCTCGCCGCTTTCCCGGAGCATGAAAAAAGCCCCGCCGATCACACGATCAACGGGGCTTCATCAACTTGGCGGAACCGGAGGGATTCGAACCCTCGATGAGGCTCTACACCCCATACTCCCTTAGCAGGGGAGCACCTTCGGCCACTCGGTCACAGTTCCTGAAAGAAGCCGAGATTATGCCATCTTTAGGCGCTCGGCTGATCCAGATCGAAGGCTTTGTGCAGTGCGCGCACTGCCAATTCCATATATTTTTCGTCGATCACAACCGAAGTCTTGATTTCGCTGGTCGAGATCATCTGGATGTTGATGCCCTCCTCGCTCAGCACGCGGAACATCTTGCTCGCCACGCCTACGTGGCTGCGCATGCCGATGCCCACGATGCTGACCTTGCAGATCTTGGTGTCGCCCACGATCTCGGTCGCGCCCAGCGAGGGCATGACCTTCGACTGCAGCAGGTCGACCGTCTTCGCGTATTCGTTGCGATGCACGGTGAAGCTGAAATCGGTCTTGCCGTCCTTGCTGAGGTTCTGGATGATCACGTCGACTTCGATGTTGGCGTCCGCCACGGCACCGAGGATGTGATATGCGATGCCGGGCTTGTCGGGCACGCCGAGCACCGAGATCTTGGCTTCGTCGCGGTTGAATGCGATGCCGGATACGACGGCTTGTTCCATGTTTTCGTCTTCCTCGAAAGTGATCAGCGTGCCGGACTTGGCCTCTTCATTGATGTCGATGTCCCACGGCGTGAAGCTCGAGAGCACACGCAGCGGCACCTTGTACTTGCCGGCGAATTCCACCGAGCGGATCTGCAGCACCTTGGAGCCCAGGCTCGCCATCTCGAGCATCTCTTCGAAGCTCACAGTCGTCAGGCGGCGCGCATCGGGCTCGACGCGCGGGTCGGTCGTGTAGACGCCGTCCACGTCGGTGTAGATCAGGCATTCGTGCGCCTTCATGGCCGCGGCGATGGCCACGGCCGAGGTGTCGCTGCCGCCACGGCCCAGCGTGGTGATGTTGCCGTCGTCGTCTACGCCCTGGAAGCCGGTGATGACCACCACCTTGCCGGCGTTCAGGTCGGCCATGACGCGCTCGTCGTCGATGCTCTCGATGCGGGCCTTGGTGTACGAGTTGTCGGTGCGCACCGACACCTGCCAGCCCGCGTAGCTCACGGACTCGACGCCTTCGGCCTGCAGCGCGATGGCCAGCAGCGCCGACGACGCCTGCTCGCCGGTCGAGGCCAGCATGTCGAGCTCGCGGCTGTGGGCCACGCCGGGTTTACTGGGCGCCAGTTCCTTGGCCAGGCCGAGCAGGCGGTTGGTCTCGCCGCTCATGGCACTCGGAACCACGATCATCTGGTGGCCTGCGCGCGCCCACTTGGCGACGCGCTTGGCGACATTCTTGATGCGCTCGGTCGAGCCCATCGACGTACCGCCGTATTTGTGAACGATCAATGCCATGGGTGAAATCAGAGAAAGGGAAAGGGCCGCTTGAAAGGCGGCGCCCTGCAAGCTGTCAGAGCAAAGTCTTCGGCGAGGGCGAAACATTGTACCAATGCAGGCAATCGCCCTGCCGCTCGACGAAACCGGCGGCCACCTTGAGGTGGATGCGGTGGCCGCGCGTGGCGCAGGCGCGGACCTGGTCGAGCAGCTGGTCGAGCTGCGCGGCGCTGGGCGCGCAGCCGTGCGACTGCATCAGCCAGTGGCGCAGCACGTTGGCCTGGCGGGCGCGCGACAGCGTCTGCAGCGTCGCAATGCGCGGCGGGCTGCCCACGGTTTCCAGGTCTTGCGCCGCCAGTTCGGCCAGCAGCTGCTGCGCCTGTGCGGCATGGCCAATGCTGCGCGCAAACGTCGTACGGAACTGCGGAAAGGCCTGCTCCAGCGCCGGCAGCAGCACGGAGCGAATCCGGTTGCGGGTGTAGCGTGCGTCGCCGTTGGTCGGATCTTCGATCCATGGCAGGCCTCTACCGGCCAGCCATTCGCGGATGTCGACGCCGGCAACGGCAAGCAGCGGCCGACGGATGTCGAGCCCGTTGCGTCGCGCCTGCGCTGGCATGGCAGCGAGCCCCGGGAGCCCCGCGCCGCGTGACAACGCCAGCAGCAGGGTTTCGACCTGGTCGTCGGCGTGATGCCCCAGCGCCACACATTTGACAGCCGCCCTCGCCCCATCCGCGCGTGCCATCTCGGCGAACGCCGCGTAGCGGGCGCGGCGGGCGGCATCTTCCGGACTGTCGCCGGGCGCATGCCGCGCATCGACGCGATGGACGACCAGCGGCACGCCCAGGCGTTCGCACACCGCCCGGCAATGCCGCTCGAAATCGTCGGCCGCAGCCTGCAGCCCGTGATGCACATGAAAGGCGACCACCTGCCCCGGCCAGCGCGATGCGCAGGCAGCCAGCAAGGCGGTTGAATCCGCGCCGCCGCTGAAGCCCACCGCCAGCGGCCAATGCGCCGGCTCGAACGCGGCGATGGCGCGTTCGAAAGCGGAGTTCATGACAGCGCCCGCGCGTTATCTGACGCTGTCGGCCTTGGTGTCGTTGAAGCGGCCGTAGCTCTGCAGGCGCTCGTAGCGGCGATCCAGCAGTTCCTTGGTCTTCAGGTCGCTGACCTGGCGGAACGCGTCGTTGAGCGCGCGCTTCAGGAAAGCCGCCATCTGCCGATGGTCGCGATGCGCGCCGCCGACGGGCTCGTTCACGATCTTGTCGACCAGGCCCAGCGCCTTGAGGCGGTGCGCAGTGATGCCCAGCGCATCGGCCGCTTCCTGCGCCTTGTCGCTGGTCTTCCACAGGATGGAAGCGCAGCCTTCGGGGCTGATCACCGAATAGATCGAATACTGCAGCATCACCAACTGGTCGCCGACCGAGATGGCCAGCGCGCCGCCGGAGCCGCCTTCGCCGATGATGGTGACGATGATCGGCACCTCGAGCTGCGCCATCTCGAAGATGTTGCGGCCGATGGCTTCCGACTGGCCGCGTTCCTCGGCGTCGATGCCGGGGTACGCGCCGGGCGTGTCCACGAAGGTGAACACCGGCAGCTTGAACTTCTCGGCCATCTTCATCAGGCGCAAGGCCTTGCGGTAGCCCTCTGGCTTGCTCATGCCGAAGTTACGCGCGGTGCGTTCCCTCGTGTCGCGGCCCTTCTGGTGGCCAAGCACCATGCAGGGCACGCCGTTGAAGCGCGCAAGGCCGCCCACGATCGACAGGTCGTCGGAGAAGTGCCGGTCGCCGTGCAGTTCGACGAAGTCGGTGAAGATCTCGTTGACGTAGTCGAGCGTGTACGGGCGCTCCGGATGCCGGGCGATCTTGGTGATCTGCCAGGGCGTCAGGTCGCTGTAGATGTCCTTGGTGAGCTGCTGGCTTTTCTTGCCGAGCTGATCGATTTCTTCAGAGATGTCGACCGCGGATTCGGTCTGCACATAGCGCAATTCTTCGATCTTGGTTTCGAGTTCAGCAATGGGCTGCTCGAAGTCGAGGAAGGTTCGTTTCGCCAACGTCTTCTCCTGTTGTTCAATACGCGACTGGAACCGGGTCCAGCGATCGCCAAATATACCAAGTCGCCACGCTGCAATATGGCGCCCAGGCCACGGCGACGTCGCGGGCATCGCTGCGGCTCACGGGATCGCCGGAAAAATAATTGACGCTGATGCCGTTGAGCAGCCCCAGGTCGTCCACGGGCAGCACGTTCGGGCGCATCAGGTGAAAGATGAGGAACATCTCGGCCGTCCAGCGGCCGATGCCGCGGATGGCCACCAGCTCCTCGATGATGAGCTCGTCCGACATGTCCTTCCACGCGTCGACGTGGACCATGCCCGAATCGAAATGCAGGGCCAGGTCGACGAGGTACTCGATCTTGCGCGCCGACAGCCCTGCCCCGCGCATGTCGTCGACCTTGAGCTTGAGCACGTTGGCCGGCGTGAGCTTGCGCGGCAGCGCGGCGAACTTGTCCCAGACCGACTGCGCGGCCTTCACCGAGATCTGCTGGCCCACCACGCTGCGCGCGAGGGTGGTGAACGCGTCGCCGCGCGACTCGAGGCAGGCATCGCCGAACTTCGGAATGAGCCGCTTCATGACGCGGTCTTTCCGGGAAAGGTGCTTGCATGCCTCCTCCCAATAGTCCGGCGTATAGATCTGGACGCTGGTCTTCCTGGTGGCGGGCATGGGGTTCGTCGTTCCGTTCACTGCGCAGCCGCCCAGGTCGTGCCTGTGGGCGAATCCTTGAGCACGATGCCCTGCTCGAGGAGTTCCTGGCGGATGCGATCGGCCTCGGCGAAATTCTTCGCGGCCTTGGCTGCGGCGCGCGCTTCGATCCTGCCCTGGATGGTGGCCTCGTCGAGCGTGGCGCCCGCGCGCAGGAAGGCCTTCGGGTCGTCCTGCAGGATCTGCACGCAGCCACCCAATGCCTTCAGCAATCCGGCCTGGGCGGCCGATTGCGTGCGGTTCACTTCGCCCGCCAGGTCGAACAGCACCGCCACGGCTTCGGGCGTTGCGAAGTCTTCGTCCATCGCGGCCTTGAAACGCGCGGCGTACGGGTCGGTCCAGTCGATCTTCACGTCGGCCGGCGCCACGAGATCGAGCGCCGTGTACAGCCGCTTGAGCGAGGCGCGCGCATCGTCGAGGTGGACGTCGCTGTAGTTGAGCGGGCGCCGGTAGTGCGCGCGCAGCACGAAGAAGCGGATGGTCTCCGCGTCGTACTTCTTGAGCACATCGCGGATCAGGAAGAAGTTGCCAAGGCTCTTGGACATCTTCTCGTTGTCGGTCACGATGAAACCGTTGTGCATCCAGAAGTTGGCCAGCGGCTTGCCGTTGGCCCCCTCGCTCTGCGCGATTTCGTTCTCGTGGTGCGGAAACTGCAGGTCTTCGCCGCCACCGTGGATGTCGAGCGTCTCGCCGAGCAGTTCGCAGGCCATGGCCGAGCACTCGATGTGCCAGCCCGGACGGCCGGCGCCGAATTCGCTGGCCCACTTCACCTCGTCGGGCTCGGTGGCCTTGGCGCTCTTCCAGAGCACCGGGTCGAGCGGATCGTCCTTGCCGTCGAGCACGGCCACGCGCTCGCCCGCATGCAGCTCGTCGATCGACTTGCCGCTGAGCTTGCCGTAGCCCGGGAACTTGCGCACCGCATAGTTCACGTCGCCGTTCTCGGCACGGTAGGCCAGGCCCTTCCTCTCGAGCGTGCCGATCATCGACAGCATCTGCGGGATGTAGTCGGTGGCGCGGGGTTCGTGGGTGGGGCGTTCGATGCCCAGCGCGTCGGCGTCTTCGTGCAGCGCGTCGATCATGCGATCGGTCAGCGCGCGGATGCTCTCGCCGTTTTCAACGGCGCGGCGGATGATCTTGTCGTCGATGTCGGTGATGTTGCGCACATAGGTGACATCGAAGCCGCTCACCTTGAGCCAGCGCTGCACCACGTCGAAGGCGATCATCGAGCGGGCGTGGCCGAGATGGCAGTAGTCGTAGACCGTCATGCCGCAAACGTACATGCGCACCTGTCCCGGTTGCAATGGGGAGAATTCCTCCAATTCACGCGACAGCGTGTTGTAGATGCGCAGACTCATGAGGCTCGGAAAGCGTCGTTTCGCGCACGTGCGGCACGGGCGAAAGACGGTGTTTTTCAGGGGTGACGGGGGCTGTGTCGCGAGGGGTTGGACATGGCCCCTCGGCTACAATCCGACCTAGTATAAACGTCTGCTGCCGAGCGGCGTGCGGGTGTTCCCCAAGCCCGCTGAGCCCGCATCTCCCCCATTTCCGCCGAGGCTTCATGAAGCACGCCGCATTCTCCAGACTCTCCATTGCCTTCGCGCTGCTGTTCAGCCTGTGGGGCTCCGCAGCGCACGCCAACGAATACGACGACGTGAACCTGATGCTGCGCCAGGGCAAGTCGAACGAGGCGCTCGCCAAGGCCGACACCTACATCGCCGGCAAGCCGCGCGACCCGCAGATGCGCTTCCTGCGCGGCGTGATCCTCACCGAACAGAACAAGCAGGCCGAGGCCATCGCCGCCTTCACGCAGCTCACGCAGGACTTCCCCGAGTTGTCCGAGCCCTACAACAACCTGGCCGCGCTGTACGCGTCGCAAAGCAAGTTCGACCAGGCGCGCGCCGCGCTGGAGCAGGCCATCAAGCTCAACCCGAACTACGCCACGGCGCACGAGAACCTCGGCGACGTGTATGCCCGTCTCGCTGCCCAGGAATACGTGCGTGCGCAACAGTTCGCCAGCACCAATGCGAGCGTTGCGCCCAAGCTCGTGCTGATACGCCAGATCTTCACGCCGAAGGCCGAGGCCGAGGCCGCCCCCCTGCCCGCACCGCCGGCGGTCATTCGCAAACCGGTCGGCCGCACCAGCAAGTAATCGCCACCGCCGGCATGGGCGCCGCAACGGTGCCTGCCGTGCGGCCCCGTTTCCTCATCCGCACACGGAGCCTCATTTGACGATCCAGTCCCTCTCCCGCTTCAGCCGCCGCAGCGCACTCGCGCTGGCCACCGCCCTCGCGTTCGCAGCCACGGCCCATGCACAGACTGCCGCGGCGCCGCACGTCAAGCTGGCCACCTCGGCTGGCGACATCGTGGTCGAGCTCGATGCGGCCAAGGCACCCAAGTCGGTCGAGAATTTCCTGCAGTACGTCAAGGACAAGCACTACGACGGCACGGTGTTCCACCGCGTGATCGATGGGTTCATGATCCAGGGCGGCGGCTTCACGGCCGACCTGCAGCAAAAGCCCACGCGCGCCCCCATTCCGCTGGAAGCGAGCAACGGCCTGAAGAACGACAAATACACGATCGCCATGGCCCGCACCGGCAATCCGAATTCCGCGACCTCGCAGTTCTTCATCAACGTGAAGAACAACGACTCGCTCAACGCGCCCAACCCCGACGGCTACGGCTACACCGTGTTCGGCAAGGTCGTCGCCGGCACCGACGTGGTCGACAAGATCCGCGCGGTGGCCACCGGCAACAAGGGCGGCATGCAGAACGTGCCGCTCGAAGCCGTCACCATCAAGTCCGCCACGCTGGTGGCGAAGTAATTCATTTCCCAAGCAGGAGTCCCCTCATGAGCAATCCCCAAGTCGAACTGCACATCAAGAACTACGGCGTGATCACGCTCGAACTCGACGCCGCCAAGGCGCCGAAGTCGGTCGAGAACTTCCTCTCGTACGTGAAGAAGGGCCACTACGACAACACGGTGTTCCACCGCGTGATCCCCGGCTTCATGGTGCAAGGCGGCGGCTTCGAGCCCGGCATGCAGCAAAAGCCCACCGGCGCCGAGATCGAGAACGAAGCCAACAACGGCCTGAAGAACGCCAACTACACCGTGGCGATGGCCCGCACCAGCGCGCCCCATTCGGCCACCGCGCAGTTCTTCATCAACGTGGCCGACAACGGCTTCCTGAACCACACCGCACCTTCGGCCCAGGGCTGGGGCTATGCCGTGTTCGGCAAGGTCATCAACGGCACCGACGTGGTCGACAAGATCAAGGCCGTGAAGACGGGCCGCAAGGGCTTCCACGACGACGTTCCGCTCGAAGACGTGGTGATCGAGAAGGCCGTCGTCATCGCCGAGTGACTGTGAGCCCGGCGGCGGCCGCAACAACGGTGTTCAAGGAACTGGTGGCGCCGCCTGCGTGGCGCACGGTCGACCTGATTTCCGACCTGCACCTGCAAGCCGGCGAGCCCGCCACCTTCGAAGCCTGGCAGGGTTACCTGCAGACCACGCCGGCCGATGCGCTGATCATCCTCGGCGACCTGTTCGAAGTATGGGTCGGCGACGACTCGCTCGACTCCGCTGGTTTCGAGGCACAGTGCGCCGAGCTGCTGTGCCGCGCCGCACAACGGCTGCCGGTGTTCTTCATGCACGGCAACCGCGACTTCCTCGTCGGCCCCGCTTTCGCTGCGCGATGCGGCTTCACGCTGCTCGACGATCCCACGGTGCTCGTGCTGCACGGCCAACGATGGCTGCTGAGCCACGGCGACATCCTCTGCCTCGAGGACACCGAGTACCTCAAGTTTCGCGCGCAGGTTCGCACGCCCGAGTGGCAGGCCGCATTCCTGGCCAGGCCGCTGGAAGAGCGCCGCGCGCTCGCACGTTCCATGCGCGTGCAGAGCGAAGACCGCAAGCGCAACCCCTCGGCCATCTGGGCCGACGTCGACACCGCCGCCGCGCGCAACTGGCTGCAGCAGGCGAACGCCCACACGCTGGTCCACGGCCACACGCACCGCCCTGCCGATCACGACCTGGGCGACGGCCTGCACCGCGTCGTGCTGAGCGACTGGGATGTGGCAGCGCATCCGCCGCGCGCGCAGCTGCTGTGCCTGTCCGCCGCCGGCGCGCAGCGCGTCGATCTGCGCTAGCCGCGCCGCCGCCAATGTTCAAGTGGCTGCGCCGCCTGCGCGCCCTGCCCCCGATTCCCGAAGCCGCCTGGCAATCCGCGCTCAGGCGCTACGCCTTTCTCGGCGCCCTGCCCGCCGCCGACCGGCAACGCCTGCGCACGCTGACGGCCGAGTTCCTGCGCGACAAGGAATTCCACGGCGCCAAGGGCTTCACCATCACCAATGAAGTCGCGCTGGCCATCGCGGCCCAGGCCGTGCTGCCGGTGCTGCATCTCAAGGGCGGACTGAACTGGTACGACGACTTCGTCGGCATCGTCGTGCACCGCTCCGAGGTGGTGGCGCGCCGCAAGGTTGTCGACGAGGCCCAGGTGGTGCACGAGTACGGCGAAGTCGTCGCCGGCGAAGCCATGGACCGCGGCCCCGTCATGCTGAGCTGGGACGATGTGCTGGCAAGCAGCATCACCAGCGAGCGCGGCTACAACGTCGTGATCCACGAGTTCGCCCACAAGATCGACATGCGCAGCGGCGACGCCAACGGCTGCCCGCCGCTGCCCCCCGGCTTTGCGGGCCAGCGCAGCGCGCGCGCAGCCCGCACGGCGTGGCTTGCTGTGCTGCAGCCTGCCTACGAGGATTTTCGCGAGCAAACCATCAAGGCCGAGCGCTTCGGCGGCGAGCCGCCATGGCTCGACGCCTATGGCGCCACCTCGATCAGCGAGTTCTTTGCGGTGGCGTGCGAGGCCTACTTCGTGAACCGCCCGAACTTCGCCCGGGACTTCCCGGGCGTGCTCGCGCTTTTCGATGAATTCTTCATCGGCGGGAAGGCCTGAACGACTCGGCGTTCGATTCGCTGCCCCCCCCAAAAAAAGGCGCCCGGCGAAGGGCACCTTTTTTCGTGGCCGCGACTTTCGGCCGGCTGCTTACTTGCGCAGCAGCGCCTTCAGTGCGTTCTGCAAACGTCGCGCGCTGGAGGCATCGTGTGCAGCAGCCAGAACCTTGCCGGCATCCTGGCCCCAGGTCTGTGCCGGCGCCGGGTCGCCACGCTTCGTGAGCAGCTTGAGCTGCAACGCGCGGCGCGCGTCGAGTTGTTCGGCCGGCGTCGGCACTTCGGCCGCCATTTCGAGGCGCAGCAGCGCTTCGGCGGCATCGGGCGCGGCGGCCGTCGGCGCGGAGCCGATGGCTTGCGACCAGCCGCTGCGCACAGCGGGCGTGACTGCGCGGCCCAGCTCCTGAATGCTCGGCAGGCGGCTGGCGTCGCGCTGTTCCCAAGCGCCCAGCACCTGCGTCAGCGCTTCGCCATGCGCCTGCGCGGCGAGCTTGCGCAGCGCCATATCGGCGCGTTCGAGTGCTTCGCGTTGCGCGCGGAAGGCTGCATCGCCCAGACGCGGGCCACGGTCTTCGAAACGCGGCGGACGGTCGCCGAAACGGCCCGCAGGTGCGCCGCGATCGCCGCGTGCGTCCGAGCGCGGAGCACCGCGCTCGCCTGAGCGGCCCGGACCGCCAGCGCCAGGCCGACCGCCTTCGCGCCGGTCGCCGAACCGGCCACCTGCGCCACGGGCTGCGGGAGCCGCTTCGGCCTTCTTGCTGCTGGGGCGGTCGTCGCCGCGCATCGCCACGACGGGCTTGGGCGCGGGCTTCGGTGCCGCGGCCGGCGCTTCGACAGCGGCGGCTTCGCCGGCGTCATGCGCCGGGCCATCGGCGCGTGCCGAGGCATCGGCACCGTCAGCGGGCGCCACGAGATCGACCGAAGCGGCAGGCGCCTGGCTTGCGTGCGTACCGGGCGAGGCTTCCGCATCGCTCGGGCTCGGCGCCTGCTCCGCGCTTTCGCCGAATTCAGCGGCGGCCTGACCCGGAGCCTCGATCTCGGTCGCACCAACCGACGGACCGTCGCTCGCGGCAGCGGCCTGCTCGGCCTTCGATGCGGGCGGCGGTACTTCACCGCGCATCGCGGCTTCCAGCCGGGCGATGGCGGCGCGGATCTTCTGCACGTCGCCGCCAGCATTGGCTGCGTCGAGTGCCTTGGACGCGTCAAGCACATGGCGGTCGTGCTCGCTCATTGCGGACGACGCCTTTTCGCGCTCGGCCGTCTTGCGGTTGAAGGCTTCGTCGATGGGCGCGCGGAATGCGTCCCACATTTTCTGTTCGTGGCGGCGGTCGAGCGGCACGCTCTGCGCCTCGGCCTGCCAGCGCTGCTGCAGCGCCTTGACGGCATCGATGCGCAGCACCGGCTGGGCGCCGAGTTCGATCGCCTCGGCGATCATCGCCTGGCGGCGTTCGACGCTGGCCTTCTGCGCGGCCTCGAACGGAGCGCGGGCCGCGCCAAAGGCTTCGTTCCACTGCGACTGCAGCTCGGCGAACACCTTCTCGCCCACGTGGCCGCCGTCCCGCCAACGGTCGGCGAACTGGTGCAGCGCGCGGTTGTGCGCCTTCAGGTCGGTGGCGCCGGCATGTTCGGCAGCCCAGGCCTTGACTTCTTCGATCAGCGCGACGCGGTGCGCGCGGTGCTCGGCCGCATCGGCGCGGACCTTCTCGAGCCAGGCCTCGACCACCTTGTGGGCTTCGTTGCAGGCTTCGTCGAAGCGCTTCCAGAGCGCGTGGTTGGGCACGCCGCCCTGGTCGGCCTGCTTCCACTGATCGCGCAGGGCGCGCAGGGTTTCCTGCATCTTGCGGCCGCCGAGGGCCTGGCCCTCGGGACGCTTGAGCAGGCCTTCGGCCTTGGCGACGAGGTCTTCGCGCACCTTGTCGGCACTCCAGCGCTGCCACCCTTCGAGTTCGCCAGCGGCCACCAGCGCGGCATGCACGCGGGCTTCGAGCGGCGCCTCGACCAGCTTGCCGTGTTCCTTGAGCACGGCGCGCAGCGCAGCAGCCGCACCAGCGCTGGCCTTGCCATGGCCTTCGGCGGTTTCCTGCTCGAGCTTGGCAAGCGCGGCCTGCACCGCTTCCTGCGCAGCGGCGCGCACGGCCGGGTCGACCTTGGGCGCAGCGGGGCGAGCAGGGGCGGCAGGCTTTGGCGCCACGACCTCGCCGCGCGCAGCGCGCAATTCATCGGCCCACACGGGCACGGGCGGCAGCGGTGCGGCAGCATCGGCCGCGGCCGCGACGGCCTGGGCCAGCGCGCTGTGGAAAGCATCGGACACCACCAGCAGTTGCGACTTCGACGATTCGAGCTGCGGCGCGAACTTGGCGTCGAGGCTGGTCCAGTTGGCGTCGGCCGTGATCTCGCCCGCCTGCTGCTGCCAGTGGGTCACGTCGGCGCGCAGAGATTCCTCGGCCGCCTGGGCATCCTGCCAGCCCTTGGTGGACAGCACCTCGAAGCGCTGCGCCAGCAGCACGGCGGCTTCGCGGTGCACCTGGGCGCGGTGCTGCAGGTCTTCGATGCCCTTGACGCGTTCGGCCAGCCTGGCTTTTAGACCAGCCAGCGGTTCGCGCGACAGCGGCGCGCCGGCCTTGGCAGCATCGCGCTGCCAGGCCAGTGCATCGGCGATGTTGAGCTTGGACTGGCCCAGCAGCGCCTCGGCCTTTTGCGCCCATTCGGCGGCAATGGCCTCCTGGCCCTTGGCGCGCTTGAGTTCGTCGAGCTTTTCGCGCAGCAGGCGCGCGGCGCCCTTGTCGCGACCGCTCAGCTCCTTGAAGACCTCCTGCATCAGCTCGGGCGCGGGGTTGCCCGCGAGCCAGTCGCGGATGCGCGCGGCGCGCTCCCCGGAGGTCGGCGCGGTGAAGGCGCCGCCGGTGAGCGTGTCGAGGGCCTGAAGGTCGTGTGGCTTGGAAGAAGTAGAGGTCACTGCGCGAAATCGTTGTCTTGGTAGAGAAAGCGAAGGGGCCCGCCAAGGCCCGCGCCCAACGATATTTTTAACCACATTGGGTTTGGCGCGGTAATACGTGCTGAAAAGGTGGCGCACACCAGTGTCTTATAAACAAAAGACGCAGCCGGCCAAGGCTT